>JBJEFO010000207.1:0-3179 GCA_051874135.1 Lysinibacillus sp. | reverse complement strand
CTTCACTTATAAAGAGAAGCGCTACAATCACAATCGCCGCAAAACAAATCGATATAATACCGCTTACAAGTAACATGCGTCCTTTTCCCATAGAATCACTCCTTGTCTTACTATTATTATATCTAAATGTAAGTATTTTCTATAGATGAAACATTTTATTAAAATCCGCGCTTTTATAGCTAAACAAGAGTATACGCAATAAAATATTATTATTTCTTACAATCTAGATATCATTTAATATATTTTTATTCAAAAAGTCTTCACATTCTTTTACTACATTCAACAAACTAATTCTAAACACTCATTTATACAAGTGAATATTTGAACCTTTTTTCTTTTTTATTATTAACAATTAGATATTATAGACTATTTATATCGATTCCAATATAGGGCATTATATGTATTTTTTGCATAGCAATAACTATTACATTTCCACTTCACTACTGAATTTATTAGAAAAAGCCGTATGAACTTAGCATACGACTTTTAGTATTATTCATTGTCTAACGCCTGAAACTCAGCCATATGTGCCGTTGCACGCCAATAATGATGAATTAAGCGGTCAATCCATAAAAGCGCCTCTACTTTTGATACAGCTACTTCTAATTCGGTTTCACTCGTTACGGAACGTTCAAAGTATTCAATTCGTTTTTCACGACGCTCTTTCGCCATTTCTTGTGAAGTTTGTTCAAGGAGAATTGAAATTTCGCTTAATTTCTCGTCATCATCTAACGCTTCCGAAACTTCATTTAACGTATTGTGCCATCGCATAATGAGCTTACTCTGTAAGTTAATCGCCTCTATCTTTTGCTGTTCTCTTAAAACTTTCAGTAATCGTCTTAAGTGATCAAGTGTATGTAAAATACAAATATGTTTATTACGTTCTTTGTTTGAAGTTGACTGTAGTCCACTTAAAAATTCTTGGGTTTTATCAATAGCCTCTTCTATCTCAAGAATTTTTTTGTCATATTCTACTGTAACTTTTTTCTCATTAATAAGCATCTTAATTGCTAACGTTAGTTGAACCATAAGATCGCGTAGCGTTTTATAGCTTACATCAAGGGCAACTGATGGTACATCTAGTAAGTTATCATCAAGATTTCGAGTTAATTTATTCTCACGCTCTGGCACAATTTTCATAAGGAAATTTGCAAATACTTTAATGAACGGTAAGAAAATTATCATACCAAAAATACTAAATATCGTATGGAAAATTGCGAGTGCCAATGTTTGATCGAATTGACCTGCAACAATCTCCGTTATCCACCTTGTCAGCTTAATGAAGTAGCTAAAGCCCAACGTTACAATGACCGCTGTAATGGCGTTAAATAAAAAGTGTGTCATAGCGGTACGCTTCGCTGAAACAGATGCCCCAATAGCTGCAAAGAGCGCAGTCGCTGTTGTACCGATATTTTGACCAATTACTAAATATGCTGCCTGGTTAAAATCGATTGCACCTGCATACAGTGCTGTTAATGTTGCAGCCATCGCCGCGCTTGACGCTTGCATAATGACCGTCATTATAACACCAATAACGATTAACAACAAAATCGATAGTATTGAGTCTGCTGGAATCGATTCAAACGAAATAAGGTCATGAGCAGATCCCATCCCTTGTTGTAACATGTCAATTCCAAGGAATAGCAAACCGAATCCGGCAAGTACACCGCCAAATTTCTTTATGTCATTCGGTGCGATAAGTGACATAAACACCCCTACACCAATAATCGGTAGACTCATCGTTTGTAGGCTAATTTTAAAACCGATTAACGAAATGATCCAACCTGTACTCGTACTCCCGATATTTGCACCAATGATAACACCAATGGATTGTAAAAATGTTAATAAGCCCGCACTTACAAAACCGATCGTTAAAAGTGTCGTCGCTGTTGAAGACTGTACTAATACCGTCATAAGTGCCCCGGAAATAATCGCTGTCACTGTCCCTTTTGTAAAGGTGTTTAACCAACGTTTTAACGCTTCACCTGCGATTTCCTTTAATCCGTTTGTCAGCATCGTCATTCCGAGCAAGAATAGACCAATTCCGCCAAAAATCGTAAGCATCTCTCCACCACCAATATTTACTAAGTTAAATATTAAGTCTACCACTTCCTTAACATAAAATTAACAGTAATTTTACATTTTAACAAAATATCTCCTAAATAAAAAAACAACTCGTTCAAAATAGCGCGAGTTGTTGTTATGCATTAATACATGAAAATTGTTTAGTAGATGTGTAGCGATTATTCAGCTTTTAAATAAATAACAAGTTCTTGGCGATATACACCGTCTTGTAAATAATGGTCTAGCGTATGAAAATCATATTGGTATGTTCCATGTGGGAATGATACGTTTTCTCCTTTTACTGCTGCAAGAAGTCCTGCAACATCCGTTGATACCATTTCTAATATTTCTTCACCTGTTGATGTTAATACAAATATTACGTTCATATTATCCTCCTTTATGCACCAATAAATAGTGTTGCTTGTGCGATTGCTAAGAAAAATGCCGCATCTTGCTTTACACCTTCTTGCAATAATTCAAGTGTTATCGTAAATGTTTGTACTTCTTCATTGTAAATAGGAAGCCAGCGTGCGACGATCGTTTCCCCGATTAAAAAGTTTGACCAGTCTTCCATTTCTTTATCAATTTTCATATCCAGTCCTTCGCCTTTAATAAATAGCTCTGGAACGCCAATTCGCCAGTTTTCATAATTGATGACGTATTTTTCATTTGTACGATAGTCCGTTGCTTCAAACCAAAGGCGACCTTTTCGTTGAACTTTTTTACACATAAAAACGGGCTCAGCCGCTGTATTTTTCACGACATACTTTAAAAAATAGCGATAATCAAAATAGCCGTCTAATAATTTTTTTAAACTGTTATCATATACTCGATTCATCGTATAAACGTGCTTTCCTTCTTCGAAAACGCGAATATCTTCCGTCGTATTTAGTTTAGTTGTTAGTTCATAACTATATGTTTTCATTCATTCAATCCTTTAAAAAATATAATTTATTTTGTTCCAAATCCTACTTAGGAAATATTGATCTTCATTCAACACTTCTCGTAAGTTATTTGCCTCATCGGGATGATTAGTAATAATACCGTCAATATTATACTCAAAGTACTTCTGCAAGCCACGGGAATCGTTCACCGTCCACACAAACAATTGCTTC
>JBJEFO010000206.1:0-3184 GCA_051874135.1 Lysinibacillus sp. | reverse complement strand
TAGTAGACGTTTGACCGCCGAAGTTTCCTTTTTCAATAATTAATGTTTTAAGCTTGGCACGACCTGCGTAAACACCTGCTGAAAGACCTGCAGGACCGCCGCCGATAATTAATAAATCATAAATCTTTTCCATAACCGTTCTCCTTGTAGTATAATATTTTTATCTAATTTTTTATAAAGGCAGTACAAGAGGCACTTATTGACGGTAAGTGCCTCTTTTTTTGTATACCGTCACATGAAAAACGTAAGAGGCTTATCATGTTAAACGGTTAAATTTAATTTAATATTAGATTTTACCAACTAGGTCTAGGCTTGGCTCAAGAGTTTCTTCACCTGGAGTCCATTTAGCCGGGCAAACTTTATCTCCGTGCTCTGCAACGAATTGAGCAGCTTGTACTTTACGTACTAATTCTTCAGCGTTACGGCCGATTCCTAAATCATGGATTTCGTAAGCTTTGATTTCGCCTTCTGGGTTTAAGATGAAAGTTCCGCGAAGTGCTAAACCGTCTTCTTCAATTAATACACCGAATTGTTTAGAAAGAACGTGCGCAGCATCAGCTAGCATTGGGTATTTGATTTTTCCGATTGTGTCAGTAGCATCAGCCCATGCTTTGTGTACGAAATGAGTATCAGTAGATACAGAGTAGATTTCGCAGTTCATTTCTTTAAATGCTTCGTAGTGATCTTGAACGTCTGCTAATTCAGTTGGGCAAACGAATGAAAAATCTGCTGGATAGAAGAAGAAAACAGACCATTTACCTTTTACATCGTCTTGAGTAACTTCTTTAAATTCGCCGTCTTGGTATGCTTGTACTTTAAAATCTTCTAATTTTTTATTGATCATTGACATATTGTTTATTCCTCCTAGGAAGTAATTTGTATTTATCCTTTTTTTATAATAATTATTAACAAGGAATTAGTCAAGCAGATTTTGTAAATTCGTGTCGAAAAAACTTAATCTCTTACTACACTCCGTCTATACTCTTATACCCATTTATTATTAGCTATTTTCACAATCTATATTCGTTATGATTCCACTCTTTGTAAATAAATCACAAGCTTGATTAAACCAGCCTTTTTCTGCACTGAATATAATCTAAACACTCAAAATCACGTTATACTCAATGGCTCTCATTCTCATATATTGTGAATAGTTGAGAAAGGATAAATACTACTTATTTTTTTATCCTAAATAAAAAATATTAAACTTTCCTCACTTTAAATTTCCCTGCGAATATAACCTCAATTTATTATTTCAAAAAAATATTAATTATTTATCTATTCTGTGTTAGCGTGTTACGAGAACAAGCCTTCCATGCTCAAATACCTTTCACCCGTATCCGGTGCAATGCACAGTACACGATGACCAGGTCCAAGTCTTCTTGCCTCTTGAATAGCCGTCCACACAGCCGCGCCGGCAGAAGGACCGACCAAAATGCCCTCAAGTCTCGCTAATTCACGCGTCGTATGAAGAGCATCTTCATCTTCGACTAACGTTATGTGATCATAAACATCCGTGTTTAAAATCGGCGGGATAAAACCTGGACTTGTACCGACTAATTTATGCGCACCCGCTTGGCCGCCCGATAAAACCGGAGATCCCTTTGGCTCAACAACGACAACACGCAAGTCAGGAATAGCAGCCTTCAAGGCCTCACCGGTACCTGTAATTGTTCCTCCTGTGCCGGCAGTTGCTACGAACACATCAAGATTCCCGTCTGTTTGCTCTAAAATTTCTACAGCCGTTGTCGTGCGGTGAATAGCAGGATTCGCTTCATTTTCAAATTGCTGCGGTATAAAACTATTTGGAATTTCCTTGTGCAATTGCAGCGCTTTTTCAACAGCACCCGGCATTTTATCTGCTGCCGGCGTCAGCACTACTTCCGCTCCATAAGCCTTCAGAATCAGTATCCTTTCTTTCGTCGCATTATCCGGCATAACAAAAATTGCTTTATAACCCTTTGCTGCCGCATTCATCGCTAGCCCTATGCCTGTATTTCCGCTAGTCGGCTCAATAATCGTTGCTCCGGTCTTAATCAAACCTTGTTTTTCAGCTGTATCAATCAGTGAATAGGCTGCCCGATCCTTTACGCTGCGGCTTGGATTAAAGTATTCTAGCTTCACTAAAACCTCTGCGCATGTATCATCAACAAGCCGATTTAATTTCACTACCGGTGTATTTCCAACCAAATCAACTACCGAATTATATATTTTCATTCTTCTGTCTCCCCTTTATTTCTCTATTTTAATATCATCCGCGTTGCCCCACTCTGACCACGAACCTTCGTATGGTCGAATATCCTGATAGCCCATTAAACGAAGCACAAAATATGTATTTGATCCTCTTACATTTGTTTGGCAATATGGAATGGCTGTTTTATGCGGCAAAATGCCCGCCGTTTCATACATTATTTTCAGCTCTTCATAGCTTCGCAGCGTTGGATTGCCATCTTCATTCATTATTAAATTGTCCGTCCAACTCAAATGAACAGCGTGAGGAATATGGCCGCCATACTTATTTCGGCGCTTATCTGTTCCTTCATATTCTTCCTTGCTTCTAGTATCAATCACTACATAATCTATCGATCCCTGCTTTTCTGCTATTTGCTGTTTTGTTGTTAATAACAGAGGATTTTCTTTTACAGTCATTGCACTTTCGGTTTTAAAAGTAATCTCCCTCGTCAGCGGCAGACCCGCTTTCACCCAACTGTAAATGCCGCCGGCTAATATTTTCACTTGATTATAAAATCCGTAATATTCCAACGCATAAAAAATCCGGGCAGCATTTAATAATTGGCCATCGTCGTACACTATAATAGAAGCATCATTTTGCACACCAAGCTTATTCAAAATCGATTCGAACTGCTCAGCATTAGCGATAAATCCCTCAACTTCATGCATTCGGTCAATAATATTCCCCGGAGTCAATGGCACAGCACTTGGAATATGCCCGTCCTCATACCCCTGCGTGCGAGCATCGATAATGATTACCTTTTCATCAAATAGTCGACTGTTTAAATAATCAGAATCCACCAATAAATGCTGGTTCGGAAATTTATTCATCCATCTTCCCCTCCTGTAAATTGTAACGATTTACTCAATATTAAAACTATTCGCATCATTTTACAAAGAATAATTTCCTAATCTCAGCAATTAATTCATATCTTGAACCAACTCATTCAGC
>JBJEFO010000205.1:3443-13850 GCA_051874135.1 Lysinibacillus sp. | reverse complement strand
TGCTATCAGTCAATGGTGGACATAGTATGAATGGTTAAGGAAAAAACTTCCTTTACGTTTGAGGAGTTGCACCTCATCCGATAAAGGAAGTTTTTTCGTGTATATTAATCATTGTTTTGTCTGGCTTCTGTCATCTGTTTCCAAACTGAACCTTTTGCTTCTTCGCCATTTTCAATACGGTCAATCGCCATTTTTATTTGTAAAGCGACTTCGAACTCTGGATCGTTTTCCGCTTTTTTCAGAGCGGATAATACAGTTTCATTTCCTAGTTCAAATAAGAACATCGCTGCTCTCCAACGAACCAGCTTACTTTTATCAAACAATGCGTTGGCCATTTCTGTCATTGCTTCTTCAAAGCCAAGGTCTGATAGGCAATCACCAGCCGTTCTTCTGACCGAAGGATTAGCATCGTGAAGGCCTTTATAAAGCCCAGGTAATGCAGCTTTGTCCTCAATCATTCCTAAATAAACGACAGCCAATCTTCGAATGGATACTTTGTGATCATCCAATGCTTTTTCTAATAATGGGATTTCCTCAATTGTTGGATCTTCCATTTGTTCAAGAGAAGCATACCTATTTTGCCAATTGTCATCTGCAAGCATTTCGGCAGTTAATTTCAGTTTTTGCTTTTTTACGACATTTTTATTAGTAGATTGTTCAATTTGTGCATCTGCTACAAGTTGATTTAATCGTTCTTGATGATAAGCAGCGGTAATTTCATCTGTCACTTCTTTTGTGATTTCTTCTAAATCTCCGTAACGGACCCCGTAATCTACCCATTTACGTAACATAACCACATTGTCTTCTGGCTTTTGCGCATCGGCAAGTGCTTTTAGAAAATGAGAGGGTAAACTAGCACGTTTTTCTTGGCTGCCATCATTTAATTTTATTTGCATCGGAATGCCTTTAAATTGCTGAATCATTACAGATACTTCACCGTATGTATCAAGAATGGCGTTTTCTTTAATGGATTCATCTGTATCTTCACCGAATATTCGGCGAACTTGAATTAAAATATCCTTCCAATCATATTTACCGTTTCGTTCAAGTGCTAAGAAATCAGCGACATGATAAACACCTTTCACTCCATCAATATTCAACAACTGTTGAATAAGTGCAGGTGCTTGATCAGCATTTTCTTTTTTATAATTATTACTTTTACCAGCAGAAAGTTCTTCGGTTAAATTAATTTTCATTGTATTCGGGCTAGGAGTAGGTTCAATCGATAAAATTTTCATGCTAAAGCCTCCTTATTTATAGGGTATTAGTAAAATTATCTTAACGAATCAGGTTGAAATAAAGCAAACAACACGCTTGCTCAATAAAAAAACACATATCCATATTCTAAAAACAACATATTCCAAATCATCAATAATAAAAATCAATAATGCACCAAGCAATTTCATAATCATGTTATGTCAACTTGCAATAAATGCTCTAAATCAATAAAAATAGTTCCAATAAAACTATGTTCCAAATACTCAATAGTTTTTTATAAAAATAATCGTTAACAAAACATACTACATTTATTAAAAGAAAAGAAGATGTTTGACAATTTTAAGTACTATTGATATTATCATCTCATATTCGAAATAATTTTATTTGAGATATTGAATGAAATAAGGGACGTGTAAACATTGGATACTAAATTACCATTAAAAGCATTAATTGTGCTTATGCGTGCTTCACAATCAGTCCAAGACATTGTTAAACAAGATATGGGAAAATACGGTGTAAATCCTACTGAATTTGCAGTACTTGAGTTGCTTTATCATAAAGGAGAGCAACCAATTCAACATATTGGCAAAAAAATATTGTTAGCCAGCAGCAGTATAACGTATGTAGTAGATAAATTGGAATCTAAAGGATATGTTGAACGAAGAGCATGTCCGAATGATCGACGCGTTACATATGCAGTTATAACAAATGAAGGAAAAGCGTTTATCGAAGAAGCATTTCCGAAACATGAGCAAACAATTGAAACGATTTTCGAAAAACTATCTGAAGAAGAACTTGAAACAATCATACAATTATTGAAAAAAATTGGCTTGCAAAACAGCTAATTTTTTTGAGATATTATCTCGAATTCGAAATATATGGTTTTGAAATAATGATTGTGGCTATATAATACTATTCATTATACAAAGGGGTAAAAAAGATGAGCAAACAAACAATGGGGATTCATCATATAACAGCCATTGTGGGACATCCACAAGAAAATGTAGATTTTTATGGTTCGGTATTAGGATTACGATTAGTTAAAAAAACAATAAATTTTGATGATCCTAGTACATATCATTTGTATTTTGGCAATAAAACAGGTCAACCAGGAACAATCATAACTTTTTTTCCGTGGCCAGGTGCGCAACAAGGAGTTATTGGTGGTGGTCAAATAGGAATCACTACATATGTTATTCCAAAAGGAGCTATAGATTTTTGGGAAAAAAGATTAACTGAGTATCAAATTGCTTACGAAAAAACAGAACGTTTTGGTGAACAATATTTACAATTTGATGACCCACATGGATTACGATTAGAGCTTGTAGAACGAGCAGCCGGTAACCTAAATAATTGGACTTTTGCCGACATTACATCCAAAGTGGCCATAAAAGGGTTTGGAGGTGCCGTTCTTTTATCAACAAAACCGCAACAAACGGCAGCATTACTGCAAGATGTTTTGGGGTTAGAGATTGTTGGTCGAGAAGGTGATTTGATTCGTTTTAAAGCATTAAGTGATATTGGAAATATCATTGATTTAAATATACATGCTATAAAGCTTGGACGTATGGGAGTAGGCACTGTTCATCATATTGCATGGCGTGCTGAAGATGATCAAGATCAACTGGATTGGAAAACGCATGTGCAAAAACATGGATTTAATGTTACACCAGTTCAAGATCGAAATTATTTCAAGGCTATTTATTTCAGGGAACATGGAAATATTTTATTTGAAATTGCGACAGATCCTCCAGGATTTGCTCATGATGAATCCGAGGAAATAATGGGTGAAAACTTGATGTTACCGCCTCAATATGAACAATATCGTAATAAACTACAGGACATATTAATACCTATTCAAATAAAAGAAATGAACTGAACAAAGGGAGAAATTTTATGAAGCATATTTTTAAACAAGGAACAAATAAAGAAAAACCTACTTTACTTCTATTGCATGGGACGGGCGGTAACGAACACGACTTACTTCCGTTAGCCGACCTGATTGATTCAGAGGCATCTGTACTTAGTGTGCGAGGAGAAGTGTTGGAAAATGGGATGCCTCGCTTTTTCCGTCGCTTAGCTGAAGGGATATTCGATGAAGAAGATTTGATTTTTCGTACGAAGCAATTACATGCATTTTTAAATGAAGCGGCAGAAAAGTATGGTTTTAACCGTCAAAATATTATTGCAATAGGCTATTCAAATGGAGCGAATATAGCTGCCAGTTTATTATTCCATTTCGAACATTCATTAAAAGCCGCTATCTTACATCATCCGATGGTACCAAGAAGAGGAATTGATTTACCAGACTTAACAGGTATCCAAGTGTTCATTGCAGCCGGAAAGAATGATCCGATTTGTTCATCGGCAGAATCCGAGGAATTACTTACTACGCTTGAACAAGCTGGTGCTGATGTAGAAATCTATTGGGAAAACTATGGTCATTCATTGACTCGGACAGAAATCAAGGCAGCTGCACAATGGTATGCGCTTCATTTTGCATTATAAGACAATAATGGTTAAAAAATTACTGATAAAAAGCATTGATTATTGTTTGTAAATGCAGTAATATACTTATACAAGCTGCGTTGTACGTAATGAATAATTAAGTTTTAACCTTTATGCTAAAATAGGGAGTTTTATTATTATAAACAGGAATGATAAGCCTCTGTCTAGATGACAAGGAGGACGTGCAGGAATGTTTTTGCGAACACCCACTTTGTGAAGTGGTGGTTTAAAACTTTCTTATGTGAATACGGCAAAGGCGGCTATATCAAGATTTCAAAGGGTACTCTATAAATGGGTACTCTTTTTTTGTATAATGGATAAAGGGGACGGTTATATGAAAAAGGAAGAAATTCGAGTAGATGAAGAATTGATAAAACAAGTTGAACCTATTTTAAAAGAAATGGGGTTAACTGTAGAAAAAGCAGTTGAGTTATATTTCAAAGAAATAATCAGATGTGGCAAAATACCATTTTCGTTGGACGAAAGCAAGCCTAGATCGTTCAAAGAATTAGTTGCTGGATTTGATGGCGAATACCAATCTGAGGAATGGGACACTGGCAAGCCAGTAGGCAGGGAAGTGTGGTAGTATTCACTTTTTTTAAAAAATGAGTAAAATAAAAAGCAACAAGAGAGTGACCGTTCAAAAGACAGTTAGTCCGTTACTAAGATTGGTGATTTAAAAAAATAACCGCGAATCTTTGGTAGAGGGCGGTTATTTTTTTATGTCTATTTTTAGTATTAAATATAATACGATAAGAATCAGTAAAATAATCAATAAATCAATCAATCAATATTCATAAATATCACTCCTTTCATCAAGGAGTGACTAACCGCCCATTGCTCGGACTTCTCTTGTTACAATATTCTGTTATAATAAAAAATCTGAAAATTCAAGGCGGTCAAAAGCAATGAAAATGGATAAGGATAATGAACGTGTGCCAAACGCTGAAACGATAGAAGCCATAGAGGATGCGGAAAATAATAGAAATCTGCATGGGCCATATGACAGCGTAGAAGAACTGATGAAGGATTTGAATAATTGATTTGAGCATGCCGAAAATGGTATGCTTTTTTTATTATGATAAAATATATTGATTGTGGATTGAGCCGACATTTTTTAACGAAGATTATTGATGAAGAAAAGAGGGAACGAATTCGGATCGTTTCTGATATTGTAAATAGCATCCGTTTAAATGATATAGGCGTACATGAATATGGAAAATATATGTTAGCCATAGAGAAGGATAAAATTACAATTGTAACGCCAAAACAAGTCTACATAAAAAGATTGATGTTGCATTGAATTTTTGTTGTTAAGGTAGAAAATTGTTAGAAAATGAAAAAATATTTGAAAAATATGGTATCATATAAGTGTTCGAACAAAGGTGGAAAATAATGATGACTGTTGATTTTTTAGCAAAGTGCAAAGAAAAAAAGAAACAAATAGAGAATACTTTTTATAGCATGTTAGCGTATAGCGATGATATCCCAGCTCTTGAAAAGTTAAGTGATGAATTAATAGATTTAGAGTTAACGATCATTCGAATGGAAAAATTAAATTTTGATAGAATGGAAGGACGGTGTAGAGTATGTTAAAAGTACCCTGCAAGCAACTTGCAGAAAGTCTTGACATGTTCTGCGAGAAAGTTTGCGATGAAAAAGAAGTCATTGAGATTCTGCTTCCTGAAGGGAAAAACGCTGTATTAATTCCATATGAGGATTATGAAAAAATGATGATTACAATTGAAGGACCGCTAAACTAAGGGCGGTTCTTTTTTTATGCCTTGATTTGATTCTTTGTGAAGGTGCGTACAAATAATATGGCTGCCATATCCCTCTATGGCTTTTGCAAATATCATTTTGACAATTTTCGCTTCCTCTGGAATGATTTGCAGGACATGGTCTTTATCCTTTGTATAGCCGAATGGGAGAGTCGTTCCCATGTTCTTTTCCTCTAGTACAGCACGATTTAATCCATCACGCAAACGACCTTTAATCTTTCTGTATTCCATACGAGCGAGGAATCCCTCAAAGTCGGCTGTCATTTCGCCTTGTTCATCATTTAAACCAATCGTGTGTTTAGGCGTGATAATAAGCGTATCAGAATCTCTAAAGGTTTTCTCTATGATTCCCTGGTCCGTTTTATCTCCACGCCCTAGACGGTCATACGCTATAACCAGAATACCTTGATATTTGCCTTGTCCCACATTCTTTAATAACTCTTGTACTTTAAGGCCGAGCCTCGATACTGTCTCCACTTACGACTTCCTCAAAGATGTATGCTATCTTTAATTTGTATTTTCGTGCAAAGAGCTTTTTTTCGTCCTCAATGTCTGAACGTGATTTTCAGAGATAAATGGCTATGGTTAAGCCGATTAGATAATTCATGCTAATTTTTCATCCTTACGTTTGCAGAATGCATGTATTTTTTCATGTGTCACTGCTAAAAATTCTTTTTCAAGTGTCTTTTTATTATTCAAATATTTTTTTGAATTGTATGAATTTTTTCGCTTTCTGAGTTGTTTATAACGTATGTTCGTAATTCACATTAACAGAAAGTGTGTTTTTGGATAGATAGCGTTTTGGTAGTTCGAATAATATTCATAATCATATCAAATTTACATCATTTTTTAAAAAAGTTTATTTTAGTTTTCCTAATTCGTGATAAAACAGTCCTATTAAAATATCCATGATACGTTGTTTATCTGCATCAGATAGTTCCATCCCAGAGAACATGACAGATTGATCGCGCAAGAAATCTTTTAATTCTTTGCTATCCTCTTTTTTAAAATTAGATAATGTTCTTTCATCCTCTGTTTGGCACAATAAATAATCTAAACTTACATTGAAGTATTTAGACATTCTAATTAGATTTTCGATAGTGGGTTGTCTTGTACCTCTTTCGTAAGAACCTACGGAGGATGGAGCAACTTCTAATAAGTGTGCAAGTTCGTCTTGTGTCCAGTGTTTTCTTTTTCTGAGTTGTTTAATTCGGTCCCCAACCTGTTTCATAGTGTCATCCATATTTAATTTTAAAATATCCATATTATTCATCCCTGTTCGTTAGTGTTCTCAAATGCGATTATACCATTAAAATCAAAAATAATGCTACTTTGAGTGCAGTTCTTAAAGAAATACGATGAAGTTTGTTTTATAAAAACTTCACTTAAAGTAAATATTTTGATTTAATGTATTGGTTTTTTAAACTAAATGTGTAGTAATTATAAATGTGGTGGAGATATACTTCACACAAAGTACCAAATGGAGGGCGAAATGAAGAATATTAAAATATTGCCGAAATGGTCAATTGACTTTAGAACGTATTGTACGCGAAATGGTTTAACAGCAGAGGATGTGCAAAAAAAAACAGGTATCAATCCAACATCCAGCAGCCACTATCGCACAGAAAAAAAGAGACTAAGCCTTAAATTTTGCAAGAAAATCAAAGAGGGTATCGGATTTTTCTTTGGTTGAAACACTTTTGTCACAGCCTTTTTTGCTAGAAAATTGTAATGGCAGAATAGATGAGTAACAAATTCATGAATGTATTCATTTGGATAGGATTTAAAATTTATTGTTTTTAAAAATATCAATAAGGATATTTTATTTCAAGCATTGACTATATTTAGATAATTAAATTAATATTATACAAGTATAATATTAATTTTAAAAAAATAAAGGGGCTGATAAAGATAAATAGATTGTGAATATAGTAGATTAAAAATGCACGGTTTTATTGGTACGATTATTCATCTAGGAGAATGCAAAAATGAAACAAAAGCCAACTCAGATCATTGCAATAATCAGTGTTTTATTATTTTTTTCATTATTTAGTAGTTTTTCATTAGAAGCTCAATCTGCGAGTACGAGTGCTACATCTGTTGTGATCCAAGTAAACTCGAATGAAATGAAGGTTGATGGGACCCGAAAACAACTGTCACAAAACACAAAAGTGGTGCCGCTTTCAAAAAATAATTCTGTCTATGTTCCATCCAGAGCTATTGCTGATTTATTTGCTGCAACATCCACTTATAAAAATGGGATTTATACAATAAAAAAGGGCAGTCAAACTACCACTTTCAATACAAATACGAATAAAGCATACATAAATGGGAAACTGGCATCATCTGCTATTAACGCTTTCTATCATCAAGGGTTGTTATATTTACCGGTAGGAATCATCGGTAAAGGGCTAAACCAAACAGTTACGAGAAGTGGGGACACAGTGACAATTGGTAAAACATCTTCAACTTTAAATGACACTCGTTTAGTATTGTTGGAAGCCAATAATAAAATGATGACAGTTAATGGTGCAAAGAAGCAGATTGATAACGATACAAAAGTAGTTCCGCTTATTAAAAACGGTTCAATTTATGCACCAGCACGTTTGGTGGCCGACCAGTTCGGTGCAACGTCTACATATAAAAATAATATTTATACTATTGTTATAGGGAATCAAACGACGACCTTTAATATGAATACGAATAAAGCATACATAAACGGAAAGTTAGCGTCATCTGCAATTAATGCTTTTTATCATCAAGGTCGACTATATTTGCCAGTCGGAATTATTGGTAAAGGACTGAATAAAACGGTAAGGCGAGATGGAAATACGGTAGCAATCGGGACGGCAAGTGCGGTTCAGGATTATAAGGAAAGTATTCAAATTCCTGTATTAATGTATCATCATTTTGATACGACCGTCCAAAATGGAACAATTGCCAATCCAGTTGTATTTGAAAAGCAAATGAAAATTTTAAAGAATGCAGGCTATACAACTCTTACAACAGACGATGTGATTGCGATTTCGAAAGGTGAACAAGTCATGCCGGAGAAACCAATCATGATTACGATGGATGACGGTTATCAAAGTAATTATGATTATGTTTATCCTATTTTGAAAAAGTTGAATATGAAAGCCACAATCTTTATCATTACGGATTATATTGAACATCCGGAAAATCACCCAAGTCCATATCCAAAAATGACATGGGATATGATTAAAGAAATGAGTGATAGTGGATTAGTATCTTTCCAAAGTCATACAGATAATATGCATTATCAATCAGGTGGAGTGGCGGTTATTACGGCACCGATAAAAGTAAATGGGATGTTAGAAACAACGGAGCAATATGAAAAACGTGTTTATGAAGATCTTGTTCGTTCTAAAACGTTATTGGAAGAAAAATTAGGGAAACCGGTAACGGCTTTCGCCTATCCAATGGGGCTGTATAGTGCTTCTTCCGAAAAATTATTAAAACAGGCAGGATTTGAATTAACGCTTACGACGGATACAGGATTATATAATACAAAAAGAGATTCATTATTTTTGATGAAACGTGTTAATATTCATGGCAAATCGAGTGCAGAATCCGTTTTAACAACAATTGAGAAAATGAGAGATTTATAATTTTAGATTTTAAACATGTACTTTTCTTTCTTTATTTTCATAAACAAAAAAGACGCCTCAAAGGGCGTCTTTTTTCTCGAATTGAGGCGACAGAATGTAAGCCACATTCTTACATTTCCTAAAGGAGTATCCGTCGTCTTACACAATTTAGCTCATCGCTCTGTTACTATATCATAAAGTGAAGATTCAAGGCAAGATTTTTTAGTATAGGTATTTTATATTAAATGTGTAAAAAAATTACTGAATGCATATATAAATCATTTATAATAATAATTAGGATAATTTTACAAATAGAGTTTGGGATGAGATAAATGGAATTAATTCTATTGTTCATAATCATGAGTTTAGGGATCGTTTTTTATAAAAGGCAACAATACATAAAGAAAGTCAGACTACATATCCGACAGCGACTGCCACCAGATGATTGGATGGTATGGCAAAGAAAAGCCTCTGAATCTAGCGTAGTAGATGATGTTCATCCTGAAATGTACGAAGAGATGGAGACAAGCTTTAAAAATGATCTTACACATTTGCTTTTTTATCATGATTATGTGGTCAAAACATATTTGCAGCCGAGTGGACAGCGTGATGATGAGGCATGGTCAAGGCTATAACGACGAAGTTAAGTGAGAATGAACAATCAAAAGAAGTCGAAAAGATGTTATCTTCTTTGCAAAAACATCTTTTTATACTAAAGGAAAATCAAATGGTGGCAGTCAATCAATTGCAGGAAGAAATGATTGAGGCCATCAAAACAGGGAAAATAACACAAACGATTAATCTGAATACCTATGATACAGCGTTCACCAATTATCAAACGCATTATATTGTCTGTCTGACAAAGCTTCAATCTTACTTAGAAAGACAAAAAATTATATATTGAGCATAGTTTACAAGATGTGAATGAGCGCATCAACGAGCGGATTCAAGTACTTGTTGAGGCACATAAAAGAAACATGGCTCATCGATTAGAATGTTTGAAAAAGAATCAACAATCATTTATCGAAAATATATCATCGGTTTTAACGCACATTCAACGGGAGCTGGAATTTCAAGAAATGGAGAGCACATCGTCCAAGAAGAAAATTTTTTCTTTAAAAAATCGCTCTATTGTCAAGAAGCACAAAAATGGTTTGCCCAAAGGTATTACATCCTTGAGGAAAAAAAGAATGATTTTACATCACCTTCATTTCGGCAGCACGAGCATCATCGTCAGTTTCAAGAAATCGTTTATTTTCTGCACTCTTACAAAATAGTTAATGATGAATTAT
>JBJEFO010000205.1:0-3343 GCA_051874135.1 Lysinibacillus sp. | reverse complement strand
AGTCCTCATTCGGCTTTTTCACCTGTTCCATGACAGGTCGGGCAATCTTTAGTAGCAGGATATAATCTGGTCGCTCTTTTAAAAGAAGCATAATAAGAAAATTGTCCGCCATCAATTAATCGAATCATTTCTTGATCTAAACGATCGAAGTCTTCATGACTTTCATCGATAATTTTACCATCAAAACATTCTGGGCAGTGTGCCATCATTCTATTCCTCCAATCCTTTTTCCATGGCTTCATTTTACTCTTTCTCTGATTATTGGTCATGGAAAACGATTGCAAATGATAAATAGTTTGAAAAATTCATATTGCATGATATAAAAACATATGATAAATTGTATCAAGTAATTGAATACGACAGTTCATTCAGACCATCCTGTCGCTAAACAAAACTAGGCATGCTTATTAAGTTATACATAAAGCGGGCGCCTTGTGCGCCTTTTTTTGTTATTCGGACTTAAGTGTCTATTTTTGTGATTATCAAAAATAGATGCTTAAGTTTTTTTGCGTTCTAGAAATGGTCGGAATTCATAGTGAAATTTCGGAGGTTACTAATGTTTATTTTAAAAAATGAAATTCAATTTGATAGTGCTCATTATTTGAGCGGGTATGACGGAAAATGTTCAAACTTGCACGGACATCGTTACCGACTCATTGCCAAGGTTGCGAGCGAAACCTTACATGAAGAAGGTCAATTGCGAGGAATGGTCGATGATTTCGGTAATATCAAAAAAGTACTGAAAACCATTGAAGAACAATTTGATCATAAATTAATTATTGAAGATAACGAAGATGGAAAAGCGGTGGCTCATCAGCTAAAGCAGCTACAAAATAATTTTGATATCCTATTTGTTCCGTATCGTCCGACGGCTGAGGAGATGGCAAGACATATCTTTCATCTCATTAAACAGAAAGGTGTCAATGTAACGGAAGTGGAGTTATTCGAAACGCCAACGAACAGTTGCATTTACAAGGAGGATTAACCGATGTTCAGAGTGATTGAGAAGTTCGTATCCATTGATGGAGAAGGCCCTACATCAGGTGAATTGGCTGTTTTTATCCGTTTTGAAGGCTGTAATTTGCGTTGTACATGGTGCGATACCGAATACTCATGGAACGGTGAATGCGCATATGAGGAACAAACAGCTGAAGAAATCTACGCCTACATAAAAGCTAGCGGAGCCCGTAATGTAACGCTGACAGGTGGAGAACCGTTATTACAAAAAAATATGTTTCAATTGTTGGACATTCTGAAACAGGATGAGCAGCTGCTTATTCATATTGAAACGAATGGTGCAATGGATCTTAAAAAATATAAAGAACGTTATGCTAATACGAATATTCACTTTATCGTGGATTATAAACTGCCGGGTAGTGGTATGGACAAAACGATGAAATCCATAAACTTTGATTTAGTCGGTAAAGAGGATGTATACAAGTTTGTGATTGCTAGCGAAGAAGATTTATATCTTGCTTATCAATTAACAACGCAATATAACTTACCGTCAAGATGTTTAGTTTATTACAGTCCGGTCGTTGAATCGATTGAACCGAAGAAAATCGTAGAATTCATGATTAAGAAACAATTACATTCAGTTCGTTTGCAAATCCAGGTGCATAAAGTGATTTGGCCGAAAGAAATGAGAGGAGTTTAAGATGGCTAAGACAATTGATACAGCAAAGATTCAACATCACATCCGTGAAATTCTCATTGCTTTAGGTGATAACCCTGAACGTGAGGGCATTAAAGATACTCCTGCACGCGTCGCGAAAATGTATGCAGAAGTATTTGAAGGTATGCAATATACAAATGATGAACTTGCGGATATGTTTTCAACAACCTTCGATGAAGATTTTATTGTCGAAAGACATAACAATATGGTTATTGTGCGTGATATTCCTATCTTCAGTTATTGTGAACATCATTTAGCACTCATGTACAACATGAAAGTGACTGTCGCGTATATTCCGAAACAAAAAGTAATCGGCTTAAGCAAAATTGCCCGAATTGCGGATATGGTATCCAGACGTTTGCAATTGCAGGAACGTATTGGGGCAGATATAGCTGATGTTTTACAGAAAGCAACCGGAAGTAACGATGTCGCGGTCATTATTACAGGTGATCATAGCTGTATGACGGCTCGTGGCATTAAGAAACCAGGTTCGAATACAAAAACGACTACATTTACAGGCGTCTTTGAAGAAAACAGTATCTTGAGACAAGAAGCTATTTTATTGATAGGGGGATGAAAATGAAAAATAAAGCAGTCGTTGTATTTAGCGGTGGGCAAGATTCCACCACATGTTTATTTTGGGCGTTGAAAGAATTTGATGAAGTCATCGCTGTGACATTTGATTATGGCCAACGTCATAGTTTAGAGCTAGAGTGTGCAGCAAACATCGCAAATGAATTAGGAGTGGAGCATCATGTGTTAGATATGGCTTTATTGAACCAATTAGCTCCCAATGCATTGACTCGTGATGATATTGACATTACAGAAGATGAAAACGGTTTGCCTTCCACCTTTGTAGAAGGCCGCAACATGTTATTTTTGACATTTGCGGGTGTTTTGGCAAAAGTGAAGGGGGCCAAACATATTGTGACGGGTGTATGTGAAACGGATTTCAGTGGTTACCCAGATTGCCGTGACATTTTTATCAAATCATTAAATGTAACGTTAAACTTAGCGATGGACAACACATTTGTCGTGCATACGCCTTTAATGTGGATTGATAAAGCGGCAACTTGGGAAATGGCCGATCAATTAGGGAAACTAGACTATATACGTGAAAAAACACTTACTTGCTATAATGGCATCATTGGCGATGGCTGCGGCGAATGCCCATCATGCAAACTTCGAAGCAACGGATTACACGCATATTTAAATAGAAGGAAGGTGAACGCATAATGCATACAGAAGGAAGAAACAGCGAGGAATTACAAGGCGTAACATTGTTAGGGAATCAAGGAACGAAATATACATATACATATGATCCTAGTATTTTGGAAGTGTTCGATAATAAGCATAATGACAATGATTATTTTGTAAAATTCAATTGTCCGGAATTCACAAGTCTATGTCCGATTACAGGTCAACCAGACTTTGCGACCATCTATATCAGCTATATTCCAGGACCCAAAATGGTGGAATCCAAATCTTTAAAGCTTTACTTATTCAGTTTCCGAAATCACGGTGATTTCCATGAAGATTGTATGAACATCATTATGAAGGACCTCATCAAACTGATGGACCCAAAATACATCGAAGTATGGGGCAAATTCACTCCACGTGGCGGCATTTCCATCGACCCTTGGTGCAACTACGGAAAGCCAGGTACGA
>JBJEFO010000204.1:0-3193 GCA_051874135.1 Lysinibacillus sp. | reverse complement strand
GAATTAACGTTGACGTTTTTGTTTTGTTTAGTTTTCAAAGATCAATCTGTTGTTTCAAACAGAAGCTTTTTTATTATAACATCAGCTTTTTTGTTTGTCAACAACTTTTTTATTTTTTTCTTTCATCACTTCTTCGTCGAAGCGACTTTATTAATATAACACCTGAACTTTTGATAGTCAACAACTTCTTCAAAATAATTTTTGATTTAGTTGATTGTTATATTCTGTATCGCATCAAGTTGTTTCAGCGACAAATAGTAATTTATCACGAATATAATTTTTGTGCAATAGTTTTTTCAAAAAAAATTTCTCAATTCTCTTTAGCGCTTCTTACTCTCAGCAATTATATATAACATAATCCCACCAATGATGATAATACCTCCGGTGATTTGTGTAAGTGTAATTGTTTCCTCTAAGATTAAATATGCTAAAATCGTTGCACCAATAGGTTCAAATAAAATGGCTACCGAAATCGTTGTAGTACGGATCCATTTCACTGACCAATTTATTAAAGAATGTCCCAATAATGTTGGAAGTATAGCTAACATAACGAATAATATCCAATCATTTAAAGGATATCCATATAGTCTCTCTCCCTTTAAGACGCTGTACATAAATAGAGTTAACGCACTGATCCCATAAACAATAAAAGTATATGTCATTAAAGATATTCGTTTTCTTGCCTCTTGGCCAAACAAAAAGTAGAAAGTTATAAAAGCACACGCAATAACCGCTAATATATCACCCCATAATGCTATTCCGCTAATTTTAAAATCACCCCAGCTTATAATTACACTTCCTATAATTGCAATAGTTGCACTTATAACCGCTGCTTTTGTAGAAGCTTCTTTGAAAAACAAGTACGCTCCCCAAAAAGCAAATAGCGGCTGCATAGTAACTAATACCGTCGAACTAGCAACAGAAGTATAATTCAATGATTCAAACCAGAATATAAAATGGAAAGCCAACAAAACTCCAGATGTGCCCATAATCATCCAGTCACGTCTTATTATGAACCTCACTTCACTTTTATGTTTGATCAAAAAAAGCGGAAGCATGATTAAAACGCTAAAAAACAAACGATAAAAGGCAGTTACACCAGCCGGAGCAGTAACTAATTTAACAAATATAGCCGATGTCGATACAGCAATTACACCCACAAACAAACCCAAATAATGATTAGCTTTTATATTTCTCACTTTTCCCTCCAAAAGATACTTCTTTATCTGTTTAGAATAGAATAATAATAGCTTAATAATCCACTATAAGTACGTTAGCCTTCACAATAAATGGGGTAAATACGAAAAATACATTCCGTGCATTACAAGTTCCGGCAGCGAAACACTGAAATAATAAAGGGGATCGATGAGATGAATATGCTCGAGGAACTACTCAAATTCCAGTGGCAGGCACATCTTGATGTCGTTTTAAAACTTTGCTTAACAGCCTTTTTAGGGTTAATAATTGGCATTGAAAGAGAAATAAAACGAAAGCCTGTCGGACTGAAAACAAGTACAGTTATTTCAATTGTAAGTTGCATGCTAACAATCATTTCTATAGAAGCACCATACATAACGCCTAAAAGTGATGCCGTCAATATCACAATGGATCCATTGCGACTTGCTGCACAAATCATAACAGGAGTCGGTTTCTTAGGAGCAGGCGTCATTTTACGCCGAGAAAATGACACAATCACCGGACTTACAACAGCAGCCATGATTTGGGGGGCAGCCGGAATTGGGGTTGCAGTCGGAGCGGGATTTTATTTTGAGGCAATAGCCGGAGTTGTTCTCATACTGATCAGTGTTGAACTCATTCCGCCTCTTATGAATTTTATCGGACCGAAGCAATTAAGAGAAAAAGAACTTCTACTGCAGTTAATTGTATCTGATAAAAACAATATCGGGTACATAACCAAAAAAATTAAAGAAGAAGGAATCGACATTAAAAACATCCGCATAAAAGATGCTGACGATTCGTTAATTGTTGAACTTATTATAACTGTACACTATCAACGACTAACTGTAGATGTTTACACAGTGGTTTCTAAGATCCATGGTATTCAAGCTGTAGAAATTGAAAATCTATAAATGATGGCACACCGCATGTGTTTAAATAAGTCGAAAATAATAAATAAATTCGAATTGACACATTCTGAATAGTCAGTGTAAAGTAATAATAGTTAGAATTATCTACTTACCCGAGGGGCATTGGCGCAGCTGGGAGCGCGCTTGCATGGCATGCAAGAGGTCAGGGGTTCGATCCCCCTATGCTCCATCCTCAAAACCTTGCAATGCAAGGTTTTTTTATATCGTCAAATTTGCACATTCCCACCGCCCTCTTAACAGCAAAAAAATCGGAATCTTCAGTACAATTGAGGTGTTTATATATGGAGATTTATTCACTAAGCGGTCCTAGTGGGTCCGGAAAAAGCTCAAGTGCACTGGCATTTGCCCACCAAAATAAAATACCCGCCATTATTGATGACGGTTTGCTAATCGTAAACGGTCAGAAAACCGCTGGGACTTCAGCAAAGTTCGAAAAAAATGCTTTAACAGCCGTAAAACGGGCTACCTTTTTCGATCCACTTCATACACAAGATATTCAAAAAGCCCTAAGCTTATATGTAATCGATAAAATCTTAATTATCGGCACGTCAGATAGAATGACAACTTTAATAGCTGAACGACTGCAATTAGGACCTATTGATTACTACATTCATATAGAAGACATCCGCTCGTCCAGTGAAATTAAAATAGCTCAATTCATCCGAAAAACGGAAGGTAAGCACATCATACCGGTTCCATTTAAACAAGTGGAACAAAACTTTTTCAAGAGATTAATTCAAAAAGGAATGGATATCTTTTCTTCTAAAAAAGAAAGAATCGGCGAAACAACAATTGTTCTTCCTGACTTTCATCGCGGAACGATACACATCGAAAGAAAAGTATTCCAGGAAATAATAGAACATATTTGCCGAATGAATCAATATGTTATCCGTTGCAGCAATATCCATATTCAATTGGCAGGCACACAAACGATTAGTCTCACTGTCGAAATTGCCAACCCCATTTCATATTACATCCCTGATGTCCTAATGCGGCTTCAGGAAGAGATTTATCAAAGCTTTTTACAATACATGAATATCGAATTCACATCGATTTATATCCATGTAAAGTAATTTTAAAAATGG
>JBJEFO010000203.1:0-13950 GCA_051874135.1 Lysinibacillus sp. | reverse complement strand
CACAAATAAAAAGTTGCCCTACAGTATGTAAGACAACTAAAAGTATTATTTATCTTGGAACTTGTTCATTTGTGCCATCATTTGACGAACTTGCTTTTCAGATGGTTTGCGTCCCATTTGCGCCATCATTACACGAATCATTTGTTCGTTAATTGGCGGGTTTTCCTTTAAATACTTCATCATATATTGACGAGCTGCGTAAAAACCAATCGCTACGCCCGCGATTAATGCTACAATAATACCTAAAATCCATGCCCATGTCATAACTTGCAACCTCCTCTGCTTACAATGTCCCGAGAAAACTCTCCAAAAAGGATTATACACTAATTTCTATAGTGTTGCTATAGAATTAATTGCATGAGCCTTTATAATATAGCGATTTATAGAATGCTCCACTCAAATGAAACTATAAGTTAGTCATAGCGTTCCTATTCATAATAAGTTAAAATTTAGAAAAGGAGGTTTACAATGGATTTTACATATGCAAATTTTGCAATCGATGGTGTATTTACTTTATTCCAACCGATTTTTCGTACCATTTTTATTTTTAGTATTATCTTTTTAGCTATTGTCATTGCAAAAGTAATTCCTACATGGATTGCTGTTTTATATAGCACTTTTTCTATTGTCATTGCTGGTCAGCTCTTATGGTTTTCCGGCGTCATTATTGACGAATTAGCGCTAAGTGGGAATTCTTCTGATACTGTACTTTTTATCGCACTTTGTATCACAAATATCATATCAATATTTGTCTCGATGACAAAGAAACCAAAAGAGAGATAGCACTAGTTTAGCTATCTCTCTTGGTTAATTATAGCGCTTTAACTTTCGCTACTACATTTTCTACTGTGAAACCGTATTTCTCCATCACTAACTCACCAGGAGCAGATGCACCGAATTTGTCGATTGCAAGTACATCCCCGTCAAAGCCAGTATACTTGTGCCAGCCTAAAGAAGCGCCCATTTCAATTGCAAGACGTTTTGTCACTGCTTTCGGTAAAACAGACTCTTTATAAGCTGCATCTTGTGCATCAAAGCGTGCTGTATCAGGCATAGATACAACTGAAGCGTCAATACCTTCTGCAAGTAATGCTTTTTGTGCTTCCACTGCTAAAGAAACTTCCGAACCTGTAGCGATTAAAATTGCGTCTGGTGTTTCTTTTGTAGCTGGTGAAATTACGTAACCACCTTTAGCTACACCTTCACGTACTGTTTCGATTGACGCGTCAAGCACTGGTAAGTTTTGACGAGATAATACTAAAACAGTCGGTGTTGATTTACTTGTTAATGCAAGTTTCCAAGCTTCTGCCGATTCGTTAGCGTCAGCTGGACGAATAACAGAAAGATTCGGCATTGCACGTAAAGAAGCTAAATGCTCAACTGGTTCGTGCGTTGGACCGTCTTCACCGACAGCGATCGAATCGTGTGTGAATACATATGTTACTGGTAAGCCCATTAGTGCAGATAGACGAACTGCTGGACGAACATAGTCTGAGAATACGAAGAACGTACCACCGAATACGTTTACTCCACCGTGAAGTGCCATACCGTTTAAAGCTGCCCCCATTGCGAATTCACGTACACCGAACCAAATGTTACGACCTGCATAGTTGTCCGCAGCAAAGTCGCCAGCACCTTTCATCGTTGTTTTATTTGAACCAGCTAAGTCAGCTGAACCACCAAAGAATGAAGGTACTTTTTTCGCGATAGCGTTAATTACATCACCTGATGATGAACGAGTTGCGATTGATTTACCTACTTCGTATACAGGAATCTCAGCATCAAAGTCAGCTGGTAATTCGCCTTCCATTGCTTTTACGAATTGCTCTGCTAATTGTGGGAATTCATTTTTGTATGCTTCGAATTTCGCCTTCCACTCCGCTTCAGCTTGTACACCTTGTACGTCCGCTGCCGCTTTGAATGTTTCATACACTTCTTCAGGCACTTCAAATGGCTCATGTGCCCAGCTATAAGCAGCTCGTGTTAATGCAATTTCATCTGCACCAAGTGGAGCACCATGGGCATCCGCTTTACCTGATTTGTTTGGTGAGCCATAACCGATTACTGTTTTAATCTCGATTAATGTTGGTTTGCCTTTTGATGATTTTGCTTGCTCGATTGCACTGTTAATAGCATCGATATCATTACCGTCTGCTACGTGTAAGTAGTTCCAGCCATATGACTCGAAACGTTTTTGTACATTTTCAGAAAACGATTTAGCTAAATCGCCATCTAATGAAATATCATTTGAATCGTAAAGAACGATTAATTTTTCTAATTGTAAGTGACCTGCTAAAGAAATAGCTTCTGCAGCTACCCCTTCCATTAAGTCTCCATCGCCACATAGTGCAAATGTATAGTGGTCTACGATTTCATGACCTGGTTTGTTGTATGTTGCTGCAAGATGCGCTTCTGCCATTGCCATACCAACTGTCATTGCAATCCCTTGACCAAGTGGACCAGTCGTTGCTTCTACCCCAACAGTATGACCGTATTCTGGGTGACCCGGTGTTTTTGAATCCCATTGACGGAAGTTTTTAATTTCTTCCATATCTAAACCATATCCACCTAAGTGAAGTAAGCTATATAGAAGCATTGAACCGTGACCTGCTGATAATACGAAACGGTCGCGGTTAAACCATTTCGGGTTTTGTGGGTTATGACGTAATTGCTTCGTCCATAATGTGTAGGCCATTGGTGCTGCCCCCATCGGTAAACCTGGGTGACCTGAGTTTGCTTTTTCAATTGCATCGATTGATAATGTTCGGATAGCATTAATTGCTAACTGATCCGCGTGTTGTGTCATTTTGTGACATCCTTTCTCGCACTAAGTATTATACATATATAGTTTAGTCATAAATAACGAATAAAACAATGCTTTTCAGCAATACTCCATTATTTTAAAGCCGTTGTAGCACATTAATGATATGTTAAACAACTTAATTTAAAAATTTCTTTTTCTTTGCCTCTTTTACTTTTTCAGGTGTCACATCATTGCCTTCTTTGTCGACAATTTTTACATTTTCAATTGTTTCACGCATAGAATTGCGGAATGTATCTAAATATTCTTTACGTAATTGAGTTTGCTCTTTTGCTTCCGCCTCTGTTAATGTACCCGCTTTTTTCTTTTTTGAAAGCTCATTAATACGGGCAATTTTTTCTTTTGATAACATGCTTTTCTCACCTTTCTAATACTAACTATTACAAAGGTATGAGAAAACGAAGTGAAGTGCAAGTAATTATTCTTTATTGTTCATACTTATGTGTGCTGTTTGTAACAAAAAAGAGCACAGAAAATTATATTTCTAATGCTCTTCTACTTGTTGCTGTTCTATATGTTCGGTGTAACGGCGGTGGACAGTCGCTTTACTTACTTGGAAGCCTAAAGCTTGTAATGTAATAGCAATTTCTTTAAATGTCATCCCTTTGTCCCTAAGCTTAATAATTTCTTCGATTGGCACTTCGATTCGCTCGCGTCCATCTAAGTTGCCACGCTCCTTTAAATTCAATTCAGGACGATACCCTTTTTCAACCGCTCGCTTCATTCCTCGGCGAATTTTAGCGTTATGTAACTTGCGCTGATATTCTTCAACAATCGCCAATATTTCTAGTAGCATTGTGTCCATTTCATTTAGTGCAAGTGGTCCTGCTTCATTCAATGAATAAACTGTTACATCTTGCTTAATTAATAAATGCAGCACAGCCATACGAGCATTTCCTCGTCCTAAACGTGTTTCATCTTGAATGAAAAGTGCTTGAATATCATTCGCCTTCATATAATCAAGCATTTCAAGTAATCCTTCTCGATCAACATCATAGCCACTATGCTGATCTTCAAAAACTGAAGCGACCGTAAATCCTAAACGTTTAGCATAATGAGTTAATTCCTCACGCTGTCTTGCTAAAGAAGTTTCCTGCGTTTCTTTCACTGTGCTTACACGGCAATAAACGACAGCTTGTTTGTGTTGTATCATCTTTGTTCACTCGCTACTTTTACTGTATTTTCATCTTCTTCTAATGAAAGATTTGCAATATACACGGAGTCTTTTGCTACAGGAATTATAATTGTTTGACCTGTAGTTAGCACACGATTAAATAAATCATTTTCTTTTTTCACAAAAGCAACCCAATCTTTCGTTGACATTTTACCACGATATTGCTCTGCTAACGACCATAAAGTATCACCTTGTTCGATCGTGATATGTTCGTATGTTTCAATTTTTTCATCAGTTATGTATAAGTAGGCAACAAAAGCGACCGTTATCGCTAAAAATAGTGCTACATAGTTATTTTGCTTTAACCATTCCATAATTCCATCTCCTCTTTCGAATACTTGTTCGGAATATATGTTCTCATTATAATGCGAACATTTGTTTTTTGTCAACGTTTTTTCGAACCTACGTTTGCATTTTTGTTCGTATATGATATACTGAAATCAATATATAGGAAAGAACTCTAACAGAGAGGTGAAATTATGACAAAAGTATCAAAGCGACAAGAGGCAATTTTAGCATTTATTAAAGAAGAGGTACGTTCTAAAGGCTATCCACCTTCTGTTCGTGAAATCGGAGAAGCTGTTGGTCTTGCATCAAGTTCGACAGTACACGGCCATTTAGCTCGTCTTGAGAGCAAAGGCTTAATTCGCCGTGACCCTACAAAACCACGTGCTATCGAAGTATTAAATCAAGAAGATACGACTGTAAATAAGCAAAACGTTATTCATGTGCCATTAATTGGAAAGGTAACGGCTGGTTCTCCAATTACGGCAATCGAAAACATTGAAGAATATTTCCCATTACCAAGCTCATACGGCACTAGTGAAGATCAAATTTTCATGTTAGAAATTATGGGTGAATCGATGATTGAAGCTGGTATTTTAGATGGTGATTACGTAATTGTTAAACAACAATCTGCAGCAAATAATGGCGATATTGTTGTCGCAATGACAGAAGACGATGAAGCGACAGTAAAACGCTTTTACAAGGAAAAAACACATTTCCGCCTTCAACCTGAAAACTCTTCAATGGATCCGATATTAGTAGACCAAGTGAAAATTTTAGGTAAAGTAGTTGGGTTATATCGAACAGTGCAGTAACGTGTAAACAGCGTTCATCCTAAAAGACGAACGCTGTTTTTCATTTGGAAACAAAATATTATTTACAAGCTGTTACAAATGCTTCGAAAAGTTTTTTAGAGGCGCTATCACCGTATATAGCTAGTTCCTCTGGGTGCCATTGAACACCTAAGCAAAATGTATATTTAGGATGCTCAATTGCCTCGACAATCCCGTCATTCGTTGTTGCCGATATGATAAGCCCCTCCCCTAGTGCTTTTACAGACTGATGATGGAAGGAATTTGTCATTAGTTGTTCACCAACTATTGAATGGAGCTTTGTGTCTTCATAAACTTTGATTGCATGAACTTTCTCATGACGCGCGGAATTTTGTGTATGTTGCATTGCCCCGTCTACTTGGGATGGGATATCTTGATACAATGAACCGCCAAATAGCACATTTAATACTTGTAGCCCACGACAAACCGCGAACACCGGCATATTTAAATCGAGTGCCTCCTGTAAAAGAGCAAAATCACTTTCATCGCGATTCGTTTCAATGCGCCCAATTTTCGGATGCGGATGCTCGTCGAAATATTTTGGATTTACATCATAGCCACCTATTAATAGTAGTCCATCTACTTTCGAAAGCACTTCATTAATACCCTCTTGAATGATAGGAATACACAGCGGAATTCCGCCTGCTTGTATGATCGACTCGATATAAGCATTATTAATTTGTTGCCTTCCTTCTGACGGATGCATTGTAATGCCAATAATCGGATTCATTTTAACCATCCCCTTTTCACAATTATTGTATCTTATTTTTCTAGCTCCTTAATAGAAAAAAGCCTGCCAAATGACAGACTTAAAATAATTGCCAATACCATTCAATTAATTGATCACCATAAAAATACGCAAGCAGCGCACCAACTGCAATCGATGGTCCAAACGGTACAGGTGTTTTTCTTCCTTGACCGCGCACTTTTAACACGATAACCCCGACAATCATACCGACTACCGATGCTAAAAATAACGTTAACAGTGTATGTATCGTACCGAGCACAAGGCCAATTAAAAAGAATAGCTTTATATCGCCACCACCCATACCACCTTTTGACACGACGGCAATCAGTAGCAAAATACTAAAGCCAATGACAGCACCGAGCAAGCTATCCCACCACGGTTCTAGCGGCGAGACGATACGAGCAGTGATAAGGAATGGTAAGAAAAATAACAGTATTTTATTCGGAATGAGCATATATGCAATATCCGATACGTTAATAATGATAAGTAGTGACACAAATAGCAATGCGACTGCTAGCTCAGCCGTAAAGCCCAATTTAACGTAACAAAGCGCAAACAACAGTGCCGTGACGATTTCCGTAAAACAGTAAATCGGTGACACCTTCACACCACAACCTTTACATTTCCCACCTTGTATCAAATAAGAAAATATCGGTATTAACTCAAGTGCAGTTAACGTCCTCCTGCAACTTGTGCAATGTGAAGGCGGGTTCACAATCGATTCACCTTTTGGAACCCGTAAACCGACCACATTATAAAACGAACCGAATACGAGACCAAATATCCCGAATACAATCGTGTACATCATGTCCATAGTTCGGCTGCTCCTTCTTCGTAAGAAAGTATATTGATTACTATTACATTTTATAGATTTAGTATAGTTTGATTTTTAGGCATCAAATCGTAAAACTCATCTTTTTACTGTATTTTCCGAATTTATAAACTATATTAATGATACTATAAAAATGAAATTGTTGTATACGGAAAAAATCTATTATTAATAACTCAATTCTCACGGTTTAATATTTAGCTTAATTGATTGAAATTGCTCTATATCCACCCACTAAATGTGATAATTCCTCATCCCCAAGCATATACATTTCTATCAAAACATCCAAAGGTGATAAAATGACCTACTCATTTAATCAGCACTTCCGATTAGCCAAAACCTTTACAGCCCTTACAGTTATAGCAGCAATCACACTATTTCTATTTCTAGCATTTCTCCCCAATCCACCTACAGCTCCCAATCCAACCAAACAATTAGTCGCCGTAAACCTTGCAGCTTCCTACCTTCAACGACTCCAAACAGAGCAATCTATTACCGAACCGACTTATTTTGAAGACCGGCTAAAGATTAACGACCAGCTTTACAAAATCGAAGTGATGGCTACAACAACCGAGCATCCTAACACACTTAGTATTACGGTTAATGCATTTTCAGCTGATCATCAGTTTAAAGGAGCGGCGGAGGGCTATGTCGAAATTCCTTATGTACAAAACGAAACGTAAAATCTTTATTACTGTTATTACATTCGCTTTGTTTTTCGGCGCATTTGGCTATAGCTATGCACAGCATGTTCAACAGCAAAAGATTGAAAACGAGCTACTGAAAGAGGCAAATTTTCTGATGGTCCATTTATTTCATGACATTTTCACGTTACAGCAGCACGAAATCGTCAGTGTGCAAGCAAACTTAAATTCGCCACTACCGCATACTTATCTCGAGCTCACGACAGGTGAGAAGATTGGGTTTATTGATGGGCATATCGTTTCTACTTTTGGCGAAATTCATCTTGAAAACACTCAAATCGAATTACTACCAATCTACACGATTAGCGAGATTCCCTCTACTAACGACACTGTTTTTTATGAAATGTCATTTACACTCCGGCACAAAGCAACAAATGTTACGTCTACTTTCAGCAATAAAATCCCAATTATCGTGCCTCTTACTTCCACGACCAATTAGAGAGATTGTATTTACGCTATCTCTCCAATTAGCCTAATCTCCATAAAATCCACTACATATACTAGAATCACAATAATTCAAAGGAGCGTTTACACTTTGTCTAGAAATAATAACGGGAAAAACAACAACCAGTTAAATGATTTTCTACAAGGAAATGAAAACAACGCAGCTAAGTTAGCTGTAATCGCTGGTATTGTGACAACTTTAGGTGATGCACTCGCTACAATGGCAGCGGTTCTTGCTTTAGAGGAGGCACAAGCACAAGGTGGTAACGGGAATGGCAGTAACGGTGTTAGTATGGATCAATTCAAAGAGTTAGAAAAGCAAGTACGTTATTTAACAAAAGAAATGAACAAACTTAAATACCCTAAACAATAATCATGTTACGTATTTGAAGCCTAATGATAGCTCCGTGAAAAAATACGGTAACATGTACATAATACTGTTGCAAACAGGTAATGCGTTAATTATTAGAAATTCGCCGGAGTTGGTAACCTGATTTTTACTCATTTTTCGCAAAAAAAGCGTGCATTTTAGCTAAAAAATGCACGCTTTCATCCCCAAAAAATTTCTTGACAAATTGATTGTATGATAAAAAAGAGGGAATTTTACTAAAAGTTTCGTTCGTCTGGAGAGGCAAAACCTTTACAGATGAGCGTGTTTTTTGATGAAAAGAGAAGTTTTTTTGAAAAAGTGCAACATGATCGAAATTAGTCTTATTTGTTTATGTCTATTAAAAAAATGCACGTTCTCATTTTTTCTAATAAAAAAGCGGCGAGTGCTTGAAAATTTTTAACAAAAAAATTTTGCCTACACTTTTTAATCGTTAAATCATCCAATTAGCAGGATTCGTATACAACATATTTAAAATTAAGTGTCATTCAGGAATATAGGCCTAAACAATGACATTTATTTATAATTAAGTCGTATATCAATTCCGCTAATTGAGCTAAATGGCGTTTGAAAAATAACGATAAAATTATTTAATCACTCATTTGCATACGAAAAAATTAAACCGTGGCAAAAAACTCGCCACGGTCCACTTTATTTCCTTAACAATCGGTTCGATACTAGTAACCCTACTCCGCCGACGACGATGAATAATGCAGAGCGGATGAGTAAATCAAGTGCAGATAAATCAAAGAAGATTAACTTGAAAATGCCGATACCGAGTAATGTGAAGCCCAGTATTTTTACATTTCGCCAGCCGCGCTTTGCCCCCGCCATAAGAGCAGCACTCGCTGTAGCAAAAATAGCAATCGTATTTCCGGTTACGGCAACTGCATAGTCAATCCATCCACTATGATCCAATAACGATAAAATACTCATTATAAATAAGATGCAAAGAACAAAGCCTGTATTGATGAACACCTCGATTTTTTTCGACAGAAACTCTCCATATTTTTTGTACACAATGCCGCTACTATAAAAATCTACAAGTAGCGCAATGATGACTGCTAAATAAATGATTTTAGCTAAAAAATTGAAGTGCCAATTCGCATTAGCATAATAACCTGTCGTTAATAAGACGAGACTCGCCACACTAGTCGCGATTAATAGTGCAGTCACTAAAAACTTACCAATCCATTTTTCTCGTACAAATAATGATATGACAAATAATCCGAGAAGGACAATTAACGATACAAATGGTGTCTGTCCAACATTTGAAATATACCCATGCTCTAAATCAATGACGTATTTCATAAAATAAGCGGAAATAATAATCGGTAGTATATGTTGAATATTCGCCTGCTCCACCCATGTTTCAAAACGATTTAGATTTTGCTTTGGCTGTTTTACATACATATAAATCGCTACTAAATAAACTAAAATCATCACGACAGACAAATGATTTAGAGCAAAAAACGGCTTCACTTCACCAGCTGCTATTGTAATTAATGTCATCAAGAAAAATGACAGGCTGTACGTGACCTTCATAACCGTAGCTCTTAATCGCATACCTAGCATAATCCCACTGAACGCTATAAAACCAAATAATAGTATAAGAACTTCATCTGACAAATCAAATGTCACAAGCATAAAAATGAATGCGAGGAATGCAACGGTCGCTGCTACATCTACTACGTGCTGAAGGCGCTCTTTATAAGCAACAAAGGCCGTAATACTGTAAATGACGAGCATGAGTAAAAATAGTATTGTGTCGAATACAAGATCCGCCGTTACCCATAGCAACGTAATCAACGCGAACACATGATAGCTAAATAATAGCCCTTCATGCACAGCTCTCCATTTACTTTCTGGCTCATACAGTTTCCACCAGCTATATAAATAGATCGAAACAATTAATAGAAGACCGATTGCAAAATACATATCGACATTTTCACTTAATCCCCATAACGCAAGTGCTGATAAATGTGTAAAAGCGGTTGTCATATGTAACGCAATTTGCTGACGATGCTTGACAACGACAAACTGAATGGCCGCAAATAAAATCACAACAAACTGAATAATAATTAGCTCACTGAACTCCATATATTCTAGTAAATAAGGTAATAGCAGCGACGTAAAAATAACGAAAATTGTTAATATTTCATTCGCCTTATAATAGCTAATGGAGATTCCGTAAGCAACATACAGAACCGCAATAATTAGCGCTACATTTAAATGTAATACATCGTACAATATCGCCCCTGCTGCCGTTGTTAAAATACCAATAATAAATGCACCGCCATAGAGCGAGATAATAATAGCTTGTGAGCTTTTTTGCTTTTTTTCTAAAATATAAGGCACAACAATTAAACCAATCGATAAAGCATACGCTAATACAATTTTTACACTATCCGATAAATAGCCGTAATCACTAATTAATTTTAGACCCCATAGTACTCCAAGCACGAGAATAACCATGAAAACTTTTGGCAGTATCCATGTGATCGTTTCCTCTAAAGAACGTTGCTGTTTTGGTCTAGCTTCTAATTCCTTTTCCTCTACAACTGGCTGTGATGCTAATTGCGGATGCATCTTTTGCTGTGGTGTTGGTTTATCAAATAGTGTTTTTTTTACATGCGAAACTGAACTTTTTATATTTGTTAAGTCATTTTGTTTTGGATAAGTCTCTCCTTTTAACTGGGAGAGCTCTTGTCTTAAACACCTAACTTCCTCTTCAAGAAGTTCTACTCGGCGCTGTAACTCTCTATCCATCCTATCACCTACATTCTTTTGAATATTCTTCCAGTATATCATATACTTATTTCGGCGAAGATTGACATTTTTTATACGTTGTCCTGTTCGATTATTTCGAATACAATATACATCTTATCCTAATTAACTTTTCGTTTCACAATGTAAATAAGCCATGCTGTATGATACTAATTCCTCATCACTATATTTATCCTTATTTTCAGGAGAAGTAATTTGATCACATTTATAAATTGTAATATATTTCTAATTTTTAACCCAATTTTAAACTTTAGCTAATAAGATTGGGAGGAATCTATTTTTATTCATGTAAATATCATCTATAAAAATTGTATTCAAATACAATACTCTAATACATAGGAGGGAAAGAAATGCCAGTCCAAGATTTATTTATGTTTTCCGATTTACCTTCATTAAATTCAAGTCCAGAAAGTGTTAGAAATGCATTTAAAAGTGCTTTTGGAAATGTAAACCCAGATGGAATATCAGTAAATAGCGAAACATATTTTAATGCAGTTAAACCTGCAATCACTGAACGCTATGGTCATCCTTGTTATAAAACACTTGGTGAGTTTTCTTATACTAAAGGAAATAGTGCCTCCCCAACTTCAGTAATCGTTGGTAGCAATATCGTTGTGAATTATGGAGATGAAGTAGCCACTATGACTTTAGAAGTACAAGGAAGCTGGCAAAATGAACAAACTTGGTCTTCGGAAAGTACAACGGGATTAACTATATCTTCAAGTTTTACAATTGAAGGAGTTTTTGAATCTGGAATAGAATTCTCTGTTAGCACTACTGTAGGTGAATCAAGAACTGAATCAGAATCAAAGACTGCAACTGCAAGTATTGAGGTTACCGTTCCACCAAAAAGTAAAAAGAAAGTTGTTATGGTTGGCACACTAAAAAAAGAATTTGTGAACTACCGTGCACCTATTTCTGTTAATGGTATGTTTGGTGCAAACTTCCCTAAAAAAGTGAAGGATCACTATTTCTGGTTCCTAGACGCCTCAACAGTTCTCAATCAAACATCAGGAGAAATTACTGGAACAATCAAAAACGCCTCAGTCTTTGATGTTCATACCGAGATTGGTCAAACAGAACCTTTAACGACAGAAGAATTGAAGCAATTCCAAGCATTAACTCGCTAGAATAATTTTCGGTGGAAAGTATCGCTCAAAATAGCGAGCCGATGAAGAGTAAACGCAACCAAGGGCGTGTCTGAAAAGTCATTTTGAGACAGAACTTTGCGCTCAAGGCGGTAGCATTGTGATGTGACCACCGCAGGAGCAGATGTTTTCTGTATCGAAAGCGTAGCGTCAGATACAATATTTCCTAAGAGATAATTACCAAGAAGGGGATGTCCAGAAAGTAAAAACTTTCCGGACATCCCCTTACTACATATTTTGAAACCATTGCCCTCGCCGTCCTTATAAAATGTACACTTTGTGATATATAGAGCTCTACTTTATAGGTAGTTTGTCTATATCAGTTACGCCCATAACGAATATATAAAGCACCCTCAAATTGAGAGTGCTTATAAAAATAATTAAATTTAGCTTTTATAATTTTAGACATTCTCGCATACAATAGTAAACTTTTCATATTCTACTGGATACAACATTTTTAATTAATATTAATAAGAAACAACTGTCAAAACAGTATCTGGGTATCCTGTTGCTTTAACTGTTATAACCCATGTTCCAGGTGTTAGGAAATAATGTCCACTTAAAACAATCTGACCACTAGTAACACTTATATTTGTAAATTTATAGACTATACTCCCATGGGCACTATGTGTGTAAGAAAATTCCGATATTGCATTTCTCCAAGTAGGATCATCAATAAAATTAAACACGAAAGGTGTTGAGGCACTTGCTGAATCTACACTTCTCGATCTCTCACCAATTTTAAAAGTAATCCCATTTACTTTTCTATTCTCGTCTTATACCGTCTCTATAACTCGGTTTTATAACGAGCCTTCACCGTGCAGGCGACTTTCATCGCACACGGCGATCCATCAATGAATATTATGACTCCTAAGCGTAAAATAAACCTACTAACACTACTCATCAAAAAGATTTCTACTCTAATAATGATAGGTTTTCGCTTAGAATCACGCTTATTTTCAATACTATCTTAAGGACATACGTATTGAATCCATTCATTGACTGGGTTCCTTCGCTCCTGCTAGTTTTCTCCTTCTCATATGTTATCATACAAGTCCAAACGGCTAGCGATCATCACTACTACAAACCCGCTGCCACCTTCCATACCTCTTTGGTGCTTACCCCACCTACGCATAGAAGGCTTCAAACGTTCCATGAAGAAAATCCCTTGTTTTGATGACTTTAGGTTTCCACTTTGCGACCGCGTACCACCATGAATTTAACAGTCAATTACTTTCATAGCCAATCGAGCATTCCAACCCGATGAATCTGCACAAAACCCCTAGCGTAGCTTCTTATCATACAGATTTGATACTCGTGCTTTACATAATGGATTCGTTGTCCTAACCATGGCCATCTTTTAAAGAGCCCCGCCTCGCCTTTGCGAGTACGACTTTACCTGACTTCACCCCTTCGACGTGGTAGCGTCTCACTGGATGCAGGAGGATTAGGCTTCTATCCACTGACTGTTCGATAGAAGTTGGTCTTTCACCAACCATTTCTTCTTCATAGTTAGATTTAGCTTTGTTGCTAAACCCACTCGTTTCATCTATTCCGACTTATCGAGTAACGTTTCGTTTATTTTTCTTTAGAGGTTAATGTGTATGTGGCACTATAGGAACCATCCACTGTTGTCGCTGTAATGGTAGCGGTTCCTGGTGCGACTGCGTATACAACGCCTGCTGTGTCCACCGTTGCAACCGTCGGATCGGATGATGTCCATATCACATTTTGATTCGTTGCATTAGTTGGTGTTACGGTTGCTCTTAATGTAGTTGTATCACCTACA
>JBJEFO010000202.1:0-3217 GCA_051874135.1 Lysinibacillus sp. | reverse complement strand
TTGCAAATGATGATTCAAAAGGAGGTTAAAGAAAAGTTATGAATACAACTTTCACACACTTTATTGTAGGTCAAACTGAAACGAATACGATTCGAATCATTGAGAAGATCGGAAATCATATAAAAGAACTGAAACAATATATTTGCGTAGAAGAACTGATTCTAAATAAAATCAATGAAAACCCAGAGTTCACTTCATTGACATTTGATGTAGAAGTGAACAATGATACCTATATCTTTCGGATTCATAGATTCTTTTTATCTACTTGGTATGATGGCTATATTGAGAAGCGGAAGAATGATTCGGATGACAAAAGATCACGATATATATTAGATAATTGGAAAAATGGTTTGCTTAACAATGAGTTTTCTTTAAGCTACCAACCCATTATGAATGTGAAAAATAATAGCTGCACAAATGTTGAAGCACTTTTAAGATGGACACATCAAGAGAAGAGTATATCTCCAGCAGAATTTATTCCTGTCATCGAAGAAAATCAACAGTTAATGGAATTAGAGATTTGGGTAATTGAAGAAGTCTTAAAGCAGATGGCTGATTGGCAAAAAGCAAACATTCAATTAAACGTTCATATAAATATTAGTATCCAAACATTACAAGAAATCAGCTTTTTTAACAGATTCAGGGAGATAGCAGCAAATTATCCTGTATCATCCGAAAATATAATTTTTGAGATTACAGAGCGATCAACAATTACACTAACCGAATCTTTATTAAGTAATATGTCTCAGTTAGCTGAGCTTGGTGTGAAATTCGCCATTGATGATTTCGGAGCTGGAAGCACATCGTTTTCTTATATCACTGAATTACCCATATCAATTATAAAAATCGATAAGCAGTTCCTAAAAAATGAAGAAAATACTTCTGTTTTAAATGCCATTATAAATGCGCTAAATACATTAAATATGACGATTGTTGCAGAAGGAATCGAAACAAATACGATGATGATGCAAATGGTGAATAAAGACGTTCAATTTATACAAGGCTATTATTATGCAAAACCAATAACACCAAAGGAATTACTTTCATTCATAAAAGTGAAGAGTAAGAAAAAAGTTTATTTTAAAAATGAAAAAGCCAAGAACAAAAATCATTTTTCGAAAATAAAAGAACAGAGTCTGAAATATAGAATTATGTAGAAGCTGCGATGGAATCTAGCAGCTTCTTTTCTTCATAACGAATAATATACTTGACAGTCATACAACTGTAAATTATTATATGGTTATATTATTTAATAATTTACAGTCCTCATCAGCAATAGATGAGGTAGAGGTTGCGGTGTTTAAGAGTATATAAACCGAGAGTCAGAAAGCTCTATGACGTTTATGGAAAGGAACCACCGCCGAAGCGCTGTGATTTTCTGGTTACAGTAAGCTGGGACTGCATTGAATAAGTGCAGGACTGTCATAGCTTTTAGCTATGGAGAACTATCCATCAAAGTCTGGTGAACGTTGTATACATATACAGCACACCAACTTAAGTGGTGTGTTTTTTCTTTTTTTACTTTGATTTTACCTCTACCCGTTGCGAATGAGCAATCTACAAAAGACTATGAACATCAGAGGAGATTGTCTTATGGGTAACCAACAGAAACTAGGATTTTGGATTTTAACATCATTGGTAATCGGCAACATGGTCGGTTCCGGAATTTTCATGCTGCCGAGAACATTAGCAGAGGCAGCGAGTCCAGCAGGTGTCATTGCTGCATGGATCTTTACAGGTTTAGGCGTTCTATTTGTAGCCTTTGTATTTGGTAATTTAGGCAAAAGAAAACCCGAATTACAAGGTGGACCGCAAATATATGCGAAGGAGCTATTCAAAAAGGACTCTAAAGCATCTACATTAACTGGATTTATGGCTACATGGGGCTATTGGATCGGTAATTTGGCAGGTAATATCGCCATTGTTACAACGTTTGCCAGCTATTTATCAACGTTTTTCCCGGTAATGACAAGTCAGGCTGAGCTTGCAACGATTGGAAACTTTACATTAAAGGTCGGAAACGCGCTTACGTTTTTAGTTTGTACAATCGTATTATGGGGAACACATTTCATTATTCTTAAAGGCATGGAAGGCGCCGGGAAAATTAACCTGGCAGCTACTGCCGCTAAAGTAACAGGCTTTTTTATCTTTATTATTATCGGGTTATCAGCTTTTGAAGCATCCAACTTAACACCGTTTATTGCTGATAAAGCAACAGAAGTCGGTGAAACAGTCGGTATGATTGGACAAATTAACGCTGCGGCAGTTGCAACATTATGGGCATTTATCGGCGTTGAATCAGCTGTCGTATTCTCTTCTAGAGCAAAAAAACAAACGGATGTTAAACGAGCAACAGTTTTAGGTTTAATGATTACGTTAGCCATTTACATTGGAATCAGCACATTGGTAATGGGGCTGCTGCCACAGGAAGTGCTTGTTACATCTGAAAAGCCTTTAATTGATGCCATTGAAACAGTTTTAGGACCTGTTGGCGGAAAATTATTAGCTGCATTAGGTTTAATTTCACTAATCGGATCGACAATTGGTTGGACAATGCTTTCTGCAGAGGTTCCAAGTGCGGCGGCTAAGCAAGGAATCTTCATACCACGCTTTATGAAGGAAAATAAAAAAGGCATTCCGGCATTTTCATTGCTGCTTACAAATGCTCTTGGTCAATTATTTATATTCTCAACGATTTCAAATTCGATTTCAGAAGCATTCAACTTCATCATTTACATTGCCACACTTTCTTACTTAGTTCCTTATGTGATCGCAGCTGCTTTCCAAGTAAAGCTTGTTGTGACTGGAGAAACGTATGAAAATGGAAATGGACGCTTAAAGGATGGAATCATCGGAGGCGTAGCAACATTTTATGCCGTATATGTTTTATTTGCCGGTACATCTGATTTAAAAACTTTCATACTAGGTATTCTCTTACTTGTAAGTGGTTTAGCTTTTTATGGATTTATGAAACAAAAGGAACCCGCAAATATATCATCAGATGATGACATGCTCGAAGAAAATGCATCATAAACAAAAAGGCTTGTTCGCAGTTCAATTAGCGGATAAGCCTTTTTGTTTGCAGTTTTTTGAGTTATACTAAATGAGATACTTAAATAAGTTTTCATACAAACATAGCCAACAACTGAAATTTATGATAACATTAAGTTTTGACACAATTAGAGGACGTGAATAACAATGATTAAAATTGAAATGC
>JBJEFO010000201.1:0-14016 GCA_051874135.1 Lysinibacillus sp. | reverse complement strand
GGAAACCTGCGAAGCGTAGGTGGGAGATCAACTGCCCGTAAAAGCCCGATTGGTTCAACTAACAATCAGTGGGGGATGAGGGCCGACTAAAAACGTCACATCCGTGTGACAATGTCGGCATTAGCACGTCCTGTGCGTCAAAACCCCCACTGATTGAAGTTTCACTTTATACGAAATGAAAAATAGTTTAAACGGAACATAGTATCCTAAATTGGAGTGAAGTGTATGGTTCACTCCTTCATCATAAGGGGGTTCGTTAATGGCGAAAGAGTATGATGTTGTTATTTTAGGTGGAGGAACAGGCGGTTATGTTGCAGCGATTCGGGCTTCGCAATTAGGGTTAACAACAGCCATTGTTGAGCGAGATAAACTGGGAGGTACGTGTTTGCATAAAGGATGCATCCCAAGTAAAGCGCTACTTAGAAGTGCCGAAGTGTATGTGCAAGCAAAAAATGCGGATCACTATGGGGTTGATACGACCGGGGTAGCGTTAAACTTTCAAAAAGTACAGCAGCGGAAAGTACAAATTGTTGAGCAACTTTATAAAGGGGTTCAGCATTTAATACAAAAAGGGAAAGTGGATGTTTATCACGGAACAGGGCGGATTTTAGGACCATCCATTTTTTCACCGATGCCTGGCACGATTTCAGTTGAAATGAAAGACGGTTCTGAAAATGAAATGCTTATACCGAAAAATGTCATACTTGCAACGGGTTCGAGGCCACGTACAGTAGATGGGATAAATGTTGACGGACAAACGATTTTAACATCGGATGATGCACTTGACATGTCTGCATTACCAAAATCGATTTTAATTGTTGGTGGTGGTGTCATCGGCATTGAATGGGCATCGATGCTAGCAGATTTTGATGTAGAAGTTACTGTATTAGAATATAGTGATCGAATTTTACCAACTGAGGATGATGATATTTCCTTGGAAATGACTAAGCTATTAAAAAAACGACATATTCGTATTAAAACGAATGCAAAAATTGATACGAAGACGCTGCAAGTTTCGGATAAAGGGGTTACGGTTTCGCTTGAACACGGAGAATCGTATACAGCTGAAAAAATGCTGTTATGCGTAGGGCGTGTAGCCAATATAGAAAATATCGGATTAGAAAACACCGACATTGAAATTGAAAACGCTTGCATAAAAGTGAATAATCATTTTCAGACGAAGGAAAGTCATATTTATGCGATAGGTGATGTTATCGGTGGATTGCAACTTGCACATGTCGCTTCACATGAAGGGATTCGAGCGGTAGAACATATTGCTGAAAAGAAAAATGAACCGCTTAATTATGCCAATATCGCTCGGTGTGTGTATTCAAATCCAGAAATCGCAAGTGTTGGTTTAACAGAACAGGAGGCAAAAAGGCAAGGATTAACGATAACAATAGGGAAGTTTCCGTTTAAAGCGGTCGGCAAGGCGCTTGTACATGGGGATGCGGAAGGTTTTGTTAAAATCGTAGCTGATCATAATTCAAATGATGTGCTAGGCGTTCATATAATTGGGCCGCGTGCTACGGATTTAATTTCAGAAGCAGCGTTAGCGTTGTTGTTAAATGCGACGCCATGGGAAATAGGGGCGACGATTCATCCACATCCGTCGCTCAGTGAAGTAATGGGGGAAGCTGCACTTGCAGTAGAGGGAAGAGCAATCCATGTGTAAATACGAAAGGGGATGTTCGTATGGAAGAAATGTTAGAGAAAAAAATATTGCATCACGATAGTTTAGGGCTGACGGGTGAAGATGTGTTAAAAATGTATGAAACGATGCTACTTGCTCGTAGATTGGATGAACGGATGTGGCTATTAAATCGTGCAGGAAAAATTCCGTTTGTTATTTCATGTCAAGGGCAAGAGGCGGCGCAGGTAGGAGCGGCATTTGCGTTAGACCGTACGAAAGACTATATTGCACCGTATTATCGTGATATGGGTGTTGTATTACATTTTGGTATGACGGCCCGGGATTTAATGCTTTCTGCGTTTGCGAAAGCGGAAGACCCAAACTCTGGTGGTCGTCAAATGCCTGGACATTTCGGGCAAAAGAAAAATCGGATTTTAACAGGTTCATCGCCTGTAACGACCCAAGTTCCTCATGCGGTAGGCGTGGCACTTGCAGGGAAAATGCAACGCAAAGATTTCATAACATTTGTGACGCTCGGAGAAGGTTCTTCTAATCAAGGAGATTTCCATGAAGGTGCAAATTTTGCAGGCGTTCATAAGTTGCCGGTCATTATTATGGTGGAAAATAATCAATACGCAATTTCCGTGCCAGTAGAGCGACAGTTAGCTTGTGCAAAAGTTTCAGACCGAGCAATTGGATACGGCATGCCGGGCGTGACTGTAGACGGAAAAAATCCGTTAGAAGTATATAAAGTTGTGAAGGAAGCGGCAGAACGAGCACGTAGAGGAGAAGGACCAAGTTTAATTGAAACATTAACGTATCGATTAACAGCGCACTCTTCGGACGATGATCATCGTCAATATCGTACAACAGAGGATATTGAGGAGGGAAGAGCAAAGGATCCAATCGTATTATTTAAAAGTTATTTAATTGAAACGGGTGTAGCAACAGAATATGAACTAGAAACATTGAATGATAAAATAATAGAAATAGTTAATGATGCAACCGATTACGCTGAGGCTGCGCCTTATGCAACACCAGAACATGCATTAAGATTTGTTTATGCTGAAGGGAGTGATGTGTAATGCCAGTTATGTCCTATATTGATGCAATCAATTTAGCAATGAAGGAAGAAATGGAGCGGGATGACCGTGTCTTTGTTTTAGGCGAGGATGTCGGTCGCAAAGGCGGCGTTTTTAAAGCGACAACGGGACTTTACGAGCAATTCGGGGAAGAACGCGTATTAGATACACCTCTTGCTGAAAGTGCGATTGCAGGTGTAGCAATTGGGGCGGCAATGTATGGGATGAGACCGATTGCAGAAATGCAGTTTGCCGATTTTATTATGCCAGCTGTAAATCAAATCGTTTCAGAAGCTGCAAAAATTAGATATCGTTCTAACAATGATTGGTCTTGCCCACTCGTTGTCCGTGCCCCGTATGGCGGAGGGATTCATGGAGCACTTTATCACTCGCAATCGGTGGAGGCGATGTTTGCTGGAACGCCAGGCTTAAAAATTGTCATTCCATCTTCGCCTCATGATGCAAAAGGGTTGCTAAAGGCGGCTATACGAGATGAAGATCCAGTATTGTTTTTTGAGCATAAACGTGCTTATCGATTAATTAAAGGTGAAGTGCCGTTAGACGATTATACACTACCGATTGGAAAGGCTGAGGTAAAACGAGAAGGAGACGATATTACAGTCATCACATACGGGCTAGCGATCCATTTTGCAATGCAGGCCGCAGAGCGTTTGGCAGCTGATGGCATTGAAGCCCATATCCTCGATTTGCGCACGGTTTATCCGCTTGATCAAGTAGCGATTGTTGAAGCAGCATCGAAAACGGGTAAAGTGCTTCTTGTGACAGAGGATAATAAGGAAGGTAGTATTTTGAGTGAAGTAGCAGCTATCATTGCAGAGCATTGTCTTTTTGAACTCGATGCGCCGATTCAACGTTTAGCTGGACCAGATGTACCCGCCATGCCGTACGCACCAACGATGGAGAAATTTTATATGATTAGTCCTGAAAAAATTGAGCGAGCAATGCGTCAACTTGCAGCGTTTTAGGGGGAAGCGTGTATGATACAAAACATTACGATGCCGCAACTAGGCGAAAGTGTAACGGAAGGAACGATTGAACGTTGGCTTGTAAAAGTAGGGGATGCAATAAACAAATACGATCCATTGGCAGAAGTAAATACAGATAAAGTACAAGCGGAAATTCCATCTTCCTTTAGTGGTGTAATAAAAGAAATATTAGTAGATGAAGGGCAAACACTACCTGTTGGAGCGGTCGTTTGTACAATTCAAATAACGAATCATAATGAGTTGCCAGCATCACCACAACCGAAAAAATCAAACGTCTCTGCCGCAATATTAAACGCAGGTGTGCATAAACCACTACCGAAAATAGACGACACAATACGAAAACGCGAATTACGTGAACCAAAAGCAAAAGCTAGATATTCGCCAGCTGTACTAAAGCTCGCAACAGAACACAGTATAGACTTAGAATCGGTACAAGGTACTGGACTAGAAGGACGGATTACCCGCAAAGATTTACTAGCAATAATCGAATCAAAGGAACAGAGCGTAAATGAAATTACAACCGATGCACTTGAACAACTACAACCAGTACAGAAAAAGACTGAAACAGAACGACAAGAAATTGTTCCACAAGTTGGAGATTTAGAAATACCTGTAACACCTATTAGAAGAGCGATTGCTAATAATATGGTGCGTAGTAAACAGGAAGTGCCTCATGCATGGATGATGATGGAGGTAGATGTAACGGAGCTTGTCGCTTACCGTGATGCAATTAAAGATGAGTTTAAGGCAAAAGAAGGCTATAACTTAACGTATTTCGCATTTTTCGTAAAAGCGGTTGCGCAAGCATTAAAGGAATTTCCGATGATGAATGCAACTTGGGCAGGCGATAAAATTATTCAAAAGAAAGACATTCATATGTCAATTGCTGTTGCAACGGATAATGAATTATTTGTGCCTGTTATAAAACACGTTGACGAAAAATCAATAAAAGGAATTGCCAGGGAAATTCATGAGCTATCCCAACTTGCGAGAGCTAAAAAACTACGTACAGAGCATGTTTCAGGTGGTACATTTACAATTAATAATACCGGCTCGTTCGGTTCAATTCAATCGATGGGTATTATAAATTATCCACAAGCTGCTATATTACAGGTGGAAAGTATTGTAAAAAAACCGGTAGTAATTGGTGGCAATATGTTCGCTGTACGTGATATAGTAAATATTTGTTTGTCATTAGATCATCGAGTTCTCGATGGGCTTATTTGCGGTAAATTTCTTAAAAGAGTGAAAGATATACTCGAAAAAACGAATAAAAATACGATGTCAGTCTACTGACATCTGTGGGGGAGCCTATAAATATGGGCTTCCTTTAATTTTTATGCTTTATTGTAAGCGTATTCTCATGTAAAATACTGTTTAGAAAATAGTAAGGGGGGAAGCTAATTAGCGTCCACATGTCAACTAACATGAAAGAAATCGAATTTCCGGCAGCTAGTTACGAACAATGGAAAGAGCAAGCGATTGCTGCATTAAAAGGGAAGCCTTTTGAATCATTGTTCACAAAAACAATTGAAGGGGTTACACTTGAGCCTTTATACACGCAAGAAATGCTTGTAGAAAAGCTTGGTGATCAACTTGAAAAACAAGTTGCAACAATCCGTACGTTATCGGCAACGAATGGATTAGAAGTGGCACAACAAATTATCGGTGATACACCTGAGGAATTCATTAACAATTTAGAAGATAGCTTAGCACGTGGCAATGAAGTACTTACAATTGCGACGGTTCCTTTTGAATGGGACAATGCAACAATTGCTAAATTATCGGATTATTTAACAGAATATTCATTTAAGTTAATTGTTAAAGATGAAAATGACCCGATTTTAGCGGTATTTAATCATATTGAAGAAGGAAAACGTGCTAATGTTGAAGGCTATATCGTATCACAAGCGTCAATCGAGTTAGCCGATTATCCAAAAGTACGTACTTTTGCAGGCGATACAGTACCTTATCATAATGATGGGGCAAATGCGATACAAGAATTAGCAATTGCGTTAGCAATCGCTTCAAAACAAGCAAAACAAGCAGGATCTTATGAAGCACTTGCAAATAAATATTTCGTAAACTTTGCGATTGATACACAATTCTTCGCAGAAATCGCAAAATTACGTGCATTCAAAGTATTATGGAAAGCTTTCGCAGCTGGGTTTGGTGCAGAAGCAATTGCGGTACCAATCGTAGCGGAAACTTCTGTACGTAGCTTCTCAAAAGTAGATGTTTACGTAAACTTACTACGTGCTGGTAACGAAGCATTTGCAGGAGCAATCGGTGGTGCTAATGTATTTACTGTACATGCGCATGATTGCTTATCGAAAGCGACGTCAACTTCAACACGTATCGCACGTAACGTACTTCTTTTAACAAAAGAAGAATCACAAGTATTAAATGTACTAGACCCAGCAGGCGGTTCTTACTTCATCGAATCTTTAACGGCTGATTATGTGAAATTAGCATGGGAAAAATTCTTAGAAATCGAAGAAGCAGGCGGTATTGATGCATATACTTCTCTTACTTCAGAAATCGAAGCGGTTTATGCAGAGCGTATTAAACAAGTAGAGACTCGTAAGCACTCTTTAATTGGAACAAACATTTATGCAAATCCAGTAGATGAGTTACCAACAGAGGTAAATCCACAATTTACGGATGTGAAACGTTTAGCAATTCCATTCGAAAACTTACGTGCAGACTTTGCGAAAAACAACGCAAAAATCGGTATTTTAACATTTGGTGAACTGAAAAACTTCAAGCCTCGTGCAGACTTTGTAGCAGGTTTCTTCAACACAGCAGGTATCGTACCAGAGCAATCAGGTGCAATCGATACTGTAGAAGCAGCGAAAGCTTGGTTAGCATCAGCAGGCTTTGATTACGTTTGTGTAGCAGCAACAGATGACGATACAAAAGCGTTAATTCCTGCACTACTTGCAGACAAACCAGCTAACGTTGTATTAGACGCAGCAGGTAAATTTAAAGAAGAGCAAGCAGAATGGACAGCAAATGGCTTAAACGGTTTTATTTTCGCTGGTCAAAACATCATCGAAAAATTAAACGCTGTAACTGCTAGCATCAAGGAGGTACAACGATGAGCGCAAACTTTAAATCAGTTGTCATCGAAGACGTGCTAAAGGCAGAACAAGTCGAAGCAAACGGCACATTCCTAACAAACGAAGGAATCGAAGTAAAATCAGTTTACAACGAAGAAGATATTAAAGATGTAAAACATACAAAAGACGTAGCAGGTATCGCGCCAAATACACGTGGACCATACCCAACAATGTACGTAGCACGTCCTTGGACAGTACGCCAATACGCAGGATTCTCTACAGCAGAAGAATCAAACGCATTTTACCGTCGTAACCTTGCGATGGGTCAAAAAGGTTTATCCGTTGCGTTTGACTTAGCGACACACCGTGGCTATGACTCAGATCACCCACGTGTAACAGGTGACGTTGGTAAAGCTGGGGTAGCAATTGACTCAGTTGAAGATGCAAAAATTTTATTTGATGGTATTCCGTTAGATCAAATGTCTGTATCGATGACAATGAACGGTGCGGTATTGCCTGTACTTGCGTTCTACATAATCGCTGCAGAAGAGCAAGGTGTTTCACCGGACAAGCTTGCAGGTACGATTCAAAACGATATCCTTAAAGAGTACATGGTACGTAATACGTATATTTACCCACCAGCGATGTCGATGAAAATCATCGCTGACATCTTTGAATATACAAGTAAATTCATGCCTAAATTCAACTCTATCTCGATTTCTGGTTACCACATCCAAGAAGCGGGTGCGACAAACGATATCGAGTTAGGTTATACATTAGCAGACGGTTTAGAATACGTTCGTACTGGTTTAAAAGCGGGTATCGACATCGACAAGTTTGCACCACGTTTATCGTTCTTCTGGGCAATCGGTATGAACTACTACATGGAAGTAGCGAAAATGCGTGCAGGTCGTCGTATTTGGGCACAAATGATGTCTACATTCAATCCGAAAAATTCGAAGAGTCTAGCATTACGTACGCACTCACAAACGTCGGGGTGGTCTTTAACAGAGCAAGATCCATTCAACAACGTAACACGTACGTTAATCGAAGCAAACGCAGCAGCAATGGGTCATACACAATCACTTCATACAAACGCATTAGACGAAGCGATTGCATTACCAACAGATTTCTCTGCTCGTATTGCGCGTAATACACAGCTATTTTTACAAGAAGAAACAGGTATGACGAAAGTAATCGATCCATGGGGCGGTTCTTACTATGTTGAGAAATTAACAGAAGAATTACAAGAAAAAGCATGGGGATTAATCGAGGAAATCGAAGAGCTTGGTGGTATGGCGAAAGCAATCGAAACAGGCTTACCAAAAATGAAAGTTGAAGAGTCAGCGGCAAAACGCCAAGCGAAAATTGACTCTAAATCTGAAATTATCGTTGGTGTGAACAAATACCGCTTAGCGGAAGAGGATCCAATCGACATTTTAGATATCGACAATGCGGTAGTACGTGAAGCACAAATTAAACGTTTAGCAGAAATGAAAGCGAACCGTAACGAAGAAGAGGTTCAAAAACATTTAGCACGCTTAACAAAGGCGGCACAAGATGGTTCAGAAAACTTATTAGCAGTAGCGGTAGACGCAGCACGTGCTCGCGCATCTCTAGGTGAAATTTCAGATGCAATCGAAGCCGTATCTGGTCGTCACAAGGCGGTAATTCGCTCAATTTCTGGCGTATATTCTTCTAACTATGCGGAGGCTGAGATGATACAAGAATGTAAGCAAATGACTGAAGAGTTCCTAGAAAACGAAGGTCGTCGTCCACGTATTTTAGTAGCAAAAATGGGGCAAGATGGTCATGACCGCGGTGCAAAAGTAGTAGCAACTGCTTACGCTGACGTTGGTTTTGACGTAGATATTTCACCATTATTCATGACGCCAGCTGAAACTGCGCAAATGGCAGTAGAAAATGACGTGCATGTTGTTGGGGTATCTTCACTTGCAGCAGGTCACAAAACGTTAGTACCAGAATTAATCGCGGAGCTTAAAAAATTAGGTCGCGAAGATATCATCGTTATTTGCGGTGGTGTAATTCCAGCTCAAGACTACGAATTCCTATACGAAGCAGGTGCAAAAGCAATCTTCGGTCCTGGTACAGTTATTCCAGTAGCAGCACAAAAAATTATTGAAGAAATTTACAAACAGTTAGGTTACGAGGAAGTGACTAACTAATGGAATACTTTAAAGGGATGGAAGATAAGGGTCTCGTTGTAATGGAAGGTGTGAAAGGTGGTCATGATGGCATGAGTGCTTCAGAACCAAAACGTTTCCGCAAAAAAAAGCAAGCACCACTTGATATCCCTAGCTTAGCCAGTGAAGTACGAGCAGGTCATCGTACTTCGCTGTCAAAAGCAATTACATTAGTCGAAAGTTCCAATGTAGAACATAAAGAGCAGGCGCAAAAGCTCTTACAGGAATTATTGCCGCATACAGGTAACAGTATCAGAATTGGCATAACAGGTGTACCGGGTGCAGGGAAATCTTCGTTTATTGAAGCGTTTGGGACGATGCTTTGTAAAATGGGCAAGCGTGTTGCTGTTTTGGCTATTGATCCAAGCTCATCTTTATCAGGTGGTAGTATTTTAGGCGATAAAACACGAATGGAAGAGCTTGTTCGTCAAGAAAATGCTTTTGTAAGGCCTTCACCATCTGCTGGGACTCTTGGTGGAGTACACAAAAAAACACGCGAAACGATGCTCCTTTGTGAGGCAGCAGGCTATGATGTCATTTTGATTGAAACAGTCGGTGTTGGACAAAGTGAGACGTACGTGCGTGGTATGGTCGACTTCTTCTTATTACTTGTACTAACAGGTGCTGGGGATGAGTTGCAAGGGATGAAAAAAGGCATAATGGAGCTTGCGGACGGTATTTTAGTGCATAAAGCGGACGGCGATAACTTACGTCCAGCACGAAAAACTGTTCAAGAGTATAAACAAATCCTACATTTCTTACAACCATCAACACCAGGTTGGACAAGTACATCACTAGCTGCTTCATCGCATGAAAAAACAGGATTAGATGAAGTGTGGAAGATGATTACGACATTCGAAGAGACAATTAAGAATTCGAATTATTGGACAGTGAGGCGCCAAGAGCAAACACGAGATTGGTTCCACTCGATGATAACAGATCATTTAATTGACTCGTTTTATAAAAATGCTTCACGTAAAGCGCAAGTTCGTGAACTAGAAGACGCAATTTTGCACGGTCGTCTAACTGTAACACAAGGTGTTAACCAATTATTTGAACAATAAAAAACGTCTAGTTTAAGAGGCAATATTTGCTTGTTGACGTAATGCCACAATAATAAAGGATAATTCGTATTAATCGATAGATTCTTTTACCGAACTTCTTTGCAACGTACGTCTATACTTGCTATGATAAAATGGTATTGTGAAAGGAGCGACAATCGATGAATATGGATTACGATTTATTTATGCAACAAATTACGACGACAGCTCGTGCAGAAATGGAAGCAGCGGGGTACGAACAATTACGTACACCTGAAGATGTGGAAGCTGCATTTGAACGTCCGGGTACAACGTTAGTAATGGTGAATTCAGTATGTGGTTGTGCAGGTGGGATTGCCCGTCCAGCAGCAGCAGCATGCATTCACTATGACAAACGTCCAGATCATTTAGTAACTGTATTTGCTGGTCAAGATAAAGAAGCAACTGCAGCAGCTCGTTACCATTTTGGTGAGGAGCACATTCCATCATCACCATCTTTTGTGTTATTAAAAGATGGTCAAGTAGTAGGGGAAGTAGGTCGTTATGAAATTGAAGGACATGATCCTATTAGTGTTGTAACGAATTTACAAGGTTACTTTGAAGAACATTGTGAAGAAGTATAAAAAAACACCAGTGCAGTCCTGCTAATGCAGGACATGCACTTCCTATTAAAAGGGAGAGCGATTGATGAAAAAATTTTCAATCGGCTATCGCACATTAAAAACAGCGATTGGTGCTGCACTCGCGATAGCAGTCGCACAGTTTTTTGACCTACAATTTTTTACTGCCGCAGGAATTTTAACGATTCTTAGCGTGCAACCTACGAAAAAAAAATCGCTACATGCTGTTTATACACGCATTGTATCAAGTATCGTCGGCATTGCCCTTGCATACTTTTTTTTCGAAATATTTGGATATAATCCAATTGTTCTCGGAATTATGTTGTTGCTTTTCATTCCAACAATTGTATCGCTACATGTATCAGAAGGATTTGTTTCGAGTGCAGTAATTGTTTTGCATATTTATTCGCAGGCAAATTTCACACTAGATCTTTTATACAATGAATTAGCATTAATGGCGATTGGCTATAGCGCTGGATTAGTTGTTAATATGTATATGCCTGATATTCAAGCTGAATTAGATTGGTACCGGAGAGAAATCGAGTCTTTATACGCGAAGATATTTTCTGAAATCGCGAAATATTTAAAAGAAGGCGATATGTTATGGGACGGTCATGAGCTCGTAAAGGCTGTTGAAATATTAAACAAGGCGAAGGCACTCGCATTCCAAGATGTTGAAAACCATTTAACGCGAAAAGAAAACCTTTATTATGTTTACTTTGATATGCGGGAACAACAGCTGGAGATTATAGAGCGTGTGCTACCGAAAATTACTGCCTTGCCTGTTATAGTACAACAATCGAATTTAGTCGCTGTTTTTATGGAAGAGTTAAGTGAAAATGTTCATTCAGGCAATACAGCAAGTCAATTTAGAGAAAAACTAGCAGAAGTAAAAGTAGAGTTTGCAAAAATGCCACTGCCAAATGATCATCAAACATTTTTAGCAATGGCCGCTTTGTATCAGTTTATTGAGGAAATGGATGCTTATCTAGCAATTAAGCAATCTTTTAAAGGGATGAAATAAAAAAAGACGGATGCTGTTGCACCCATCTTAGCCAATCATCGCGACACCCATTGCAATCGTTGAAATTAACATGATGATTACCATTGTATACACAATGATTTTTTGGAACTTTTTATTACTCATAAACGCATCGCTCCTTCTTTTATCTCTCAATAGTGTATCAAATCTAAAAAATTTCTCAAGTAGTATCGTTTAAGTCTAGGTGGCAAGTAGTGCCATGTATATAAGGGGAGTTTACACAATGGAAAAAGTAGACCATATTGGAATTGCAGTACGAAATCTCGATGAACGTATTACATATTACACGGAAACACTTGGTCTGAAGCTGTTAAAAGTGGAAGAAGTAGAGTCTCAACAAGTAAAAGTGGCTTTCATCGACGCAGGTAACGTGAAAATTGAACTTTTAGAACCAATGAGTGAACGTAGTGCAATTCACGGCTTTTTAGAAAAGCGCGGCGAAGGTATTCACCACGTAGCGTTTGGTGTAACGGGCATTCGTGAGCGTATGGCTGAATTACGTGAAAAAGGTGTGCGCTTATTATCAGACGAGCCAGGACCAGGTGCTGGTGGCGCTGAAGTAGCATTCTTACACCCTAAAGATTCTTACGGTGTACTTTACGAATTATGTGATAAAAGTGGAAAAGGGGAAAATAAATAATGACGATCACTGTAGATATGTTTGATAAAATCAATGAACTATACGACCGTAAAGGCGTAATCGAGCTTGGTGGCGGTGACGCACGTATCGAAAAACAACACGAAAAAGGCAAAATGACAGCTCGCGAGCGTATCGAAATGCTTTTAGATGAAGGAACTTTCGTAGAAATCAATCCATTCATCACACACCGTACTGTAGATTTCGGTATGGATAAATTAGAAGGACCTGGCGATGGTGTTGTAACTGGCTTCGGTAAAATCAACGGCCGTAACGTATACTTATTCGCACAAGATTTCACTGTATTCGGTGGCGCACTTGGTGAGATGCACGCGAAAAAAATTGCGACAGCAATGGACTTAGCTGCGAAAAACGGTACACCATTTATCGGTATTAACGATTCAGGTGGCGCGCGAATTCAAGAAGGCGTACTTTCATTAGATGGTTATGGTCACATTTTCTACCGTAACTCAATTTATTCTGGTGTAATTCCACAAATTTCAGTAATTATGGGACCATGTGCTGGTGGTGCGGTTTACTCTCCAGCAATTACAGACTTTATCTTAATGGTAGATAAAACATCTCAAATGTTCATCACTGGACCAAAAGTAATCGAAACAGTTACTGGTGAAAAGATTTCTTCTGAAGGTTTAGGTGGTTCAAAAGTACACAACGCTGTATCTGGTAACGCTCACTTCCGTGCAGAAAATGAAGAAGCAGCAATTGCACAAATTCAGCAATTACTTTCTTACTTACCACAAAACAACAAAGAGAAAGCACCGAAAGCACAATATACTGCTGGTGACGAGTACCGTTCAGAGCTTGTTGACGTTGTACCAATCGACCAAACAAAATCTTACGATGTGCGTAAAGTAGTAGAGCTTGTTGTGGACGAAGGTTCATTCATGGAAGTACAAAAAGAATTCGCGAAAAACATCGTAGTAGGTTTTGCACGTATCGCAGGTGAATCTGTTGGTCTAGTATGTAACCAACCAAAATTCTTAGCTGGTGGTCTTGATATCGACTCATCAGATAAATTAGCTCGTTTCGTACGTACTTGTGACGCATTCAACGTACCGGTAATCACATTCGAAGACGTATCAGGATTCTTCCCAGGCGTTAAGCAAGAGCATGGTGGTATCATCCGTCATGGTGCGAAAATCCTTTATGCTTACTCAGAAGCAACTGTACCAAAAATCACTGTAATCTTACGTAAAGCTTACGGTGGTGCGTACGTAGCACTTAACTCTAAATCAATCGGCGCTGACTTAGTATTTGCTTGGCCAAACGCTGAAATCGCGGTAATGGGTGCTGCAGGTGCGGCAAACATCATCCACGCTGGTGAAATCGCGAAATCTGCTGACCCAGAAGCAACGCGTGCACAAAAAATCGAAGAATACAAAGAAAAATTCGCAAACCCATACGTTGCAGCATCTCGCGGTATGGTAGACGATGTAATCGATCCTCGTGAAACACGTATTAAGCTTATTCAAGCATTAGATATGCTTTCTACAAAACACGAAGACCGTCCGTACAAAAAACACGGAAATATTCCTCTATAAGAAAAAAATCGCTCTCACACTTTGTGGGAGCGATTTTTTTGCGCTAAGTAAATAAAGTTAGAAGATTATAAATAATATGATTTTCTTTTATTATTTAAAACTACTACAATAGTATACAAGGAGGAAA
>JBJEFO010000200.1:11179-14069 GCA_051874135.1 Lysinibacillus sp. | reverse complement strand
GTAAACTCCATCTTATTCCAACCGATATTATACTTAGAATTATGGATAAAGGGGGAGATTGGATGAGTCGAAAGAAGCTGCTTTCATCGTTGACGGCGGTTGCGGTTGCGGCGACGGTTATTACGCCAGTGGCAAGCGCGGCGCAGTTTAAGGATACGGCTGGTCATAAATATGAGAAAGCGATTGAGGGGCTGTTTAGTCAAGGCATCGTTTCAGGATATCCTGATAATACATATAAACCGAATAAAAGTTTAACGCGTTCTGATGTGGTGAAGTTGCTTGGGAAGTATTTAGTATCGCTTGGTTATCAAATTCCGCATGATTACGCATATGATATTCGCTTTAGTGATTTAACGGCAAAAACGGATGATGAGTTGTTGCAGTATGCTGCATTAGTTTATGATCATGGGATTTTCAATGGGACAAATGGTAAGTTGAATCCGAATAATTTCATGTCTCTAGAGCATATGGCGCTTGTAATGGTGCGTGCGTTATCGTCGATTGATGAGTTTGATTACATCGAGTATGTCGAAGGTCAAAAATATATGCAGGAATATGTAGATATCGAGAAGGCGACGGCAGAGGCGCAGCGTGCGATTAATGTGTTCGATTATTACGATATTACAATCGAGGATTATTATCGTCCGAAAGCAACGGCAACGCGCGGCGAGTTTGCGCACTTCCTGTACGGCATGTTAAATATCGAGTCGCCAGCACGTAACAATACACGTCCAACACTGAGTAAAGTAAACGTTGTATCGGCAACTCGTTTAGATGTGACACTGTCAAACGGTACGACACATCATATTCAATTAGAAGAACCACTAAAGGAAAACGTGCCGACAGAAGTTGATATTACGGTCAACGGTTTAACGTTTACAGAGACGGTTGTGTATTCGGTAAAAGGGCTACAAATTTTAGATGCGGAAAATATAAATGCCGGGCAGTTTATTATTTACTTTAATCAACCGGTGAATTTATCGACAACATTTAAGCAAAGTGACTTAGCAAAGTTCTTTAAGCTGTCAACGATCGATAACAACTACTATAACAGCTATTATAATTACTATAACTATTATGGCAATATCCCGTTAAAGCAAGGGGAGCTAAGTGAAGATGGTCGTTCGTATAAAGTAACCGTAGCACAGTCAACGCCGTTAAATATGCGTTATCGCTTGCAAATTCAAGGGATTCATTCAAAAGATGGTTTGTCGATGCCTGAATATGATGATGTTTTATACTTTGGTCAAGATACGACACCACCAGAAATTATTGGGGCTGAGTCGATTACCCAAAATCGAGCGACTGTGTATTTCTCAGAGCCGGTGAATTTCTCTAATGTCGAGCTAACAACGGCAAGTGGCCAACGAGTAACGAATTACACGTATTATGAAGCAAGTCCAAGTGAAACGACAGGCTTAACGAATGTCACACAGCTAACGTTTAACTTGGAAAATGCACGTACGAATTACGGTTCTGTCATTGCTAAAGGAGAGCCAATTTACGTAACGATTTCGAACGTTCGCGATGTGGCAAACAACTATGCATATACGCTGTCAACGAGTATTGTCAAAGGGCAGCAAAATGGTATTGCACCAACGCTTGAAACAGTTAAGCAGCTAGGGGCAAAGCAGTTTAAGTTGACGTTTAATGAGGAGCTAGAGCGCTTTAGCTCTTATGATTTGTTAGTTAAATCAGATTCGACTTCGTATTATGTGGAAAAAGTGGAGCCAGTCGAAGGAGATCCGCTTTCGTATATCGTAACGGTTAATGATTTCTTACGAGGCAAAGTATTAATTAGTACAGCACCGTCTCGCTTCATTACAGATTTGTCTGGTGAGGTCGGTACATTTGGCGTTAACCATACATTCGATTACGATGCAGGTACAGCGAAAATTGTTAAAACAGAAGTCATTCGTGAAAATAACTTAGAATATTTATTTATCGAATTTGACCGAAACGTATCAATCGATGAAAATTCGAAAGCTTCTATTTCCGGTACGTATACAGCAAATCGTCGTACAATACCGATTAATAGTAAGGAAGTAAAAGTACGCCGCGTATATGGTGAATCGAATGTCGTTCGTATTGCATTGCGTGAGCTTCTGCAAAATGTGGATATCGAAAATACAACGTACAACGTGAATATTAATTTCCGCAATGTCGAAAACGAATATAAAGTAGCAGTAGAAAATGGTCCGATTGCATTTACTCGCTCAAAAGATTACACGTATAACGGTGATAAGTTAGAAGTAGTGGCGGTCAACACATCTCGTACGACATCGGCGATTCAAGATCCGCGTGTTATTGTCGTTGATTTCAACTATCCAGTGAATGAAACGTATGCGGCATTCCCGTATTACTATCAGGTAGAAGGTTATGAAATTGAGCAAGTGCAAGTAAATCCGTCGAATACGAAGCAAGTAAGAATTAAATTAGGTACGCAAATTACAAAACATGCTAAGCCGTATATTTATATTACAAAACTACGTGCGGCTAATTCGTATGTCGAGATGGACTACTACTACGAGCCGATTTATTTAACGGAAAGCATTGCACCGGTACCGGCACCAACTTGGAATAACTGGACGCCAACATTAGCAATGAATCATGGAAGAGAGCTTGTCCTATCATTTGATGAAGCTATTGCACCGATCGGAGAGTTAGACTTTATCGTAACGGACAACTATGGCACGGATTATAATGCCGTTGCGACAAACGATCCGACCGATGCAAGAAAGATTAAATTAACACTTTCAAAAGATGTAACAAGTGGTGCAACGGTAACGGTAAGATTAAAACCAAACCGACAGTTGTTTGATGTTTACGGTAATAGTGGTCAGTTTGATAAGGCTGAGCGAACATTCTATACAATTCCGGAGAAATAAAA
>JBJEFO010000200.1:0-11079 GCA_051874135.1 Lysinibacillus sp. | reverse complement strand
TCTTTCCATGTTACTTCGCCGACGTTTTCCCATTTATACGTATCGATTGGATATGGGCGGAAGGTTGGTGCGTAAATGTTACGTTCTGTTCCGTCGAGTAAAATTGTATTTTCATCGATTATGCCCGTGAATACTGTTACATCGTAAAGCTCTTCGTCTACCACTTCATCTTCTTCATCTTTTTTTAAATCGACTGTATAAATTGTAGGTTCTTGCTCGGTTTCCTCTTCTGTCGTTTCTTCTTCAGTAGGCTCTTCCTCGATAACTTCTTCAATCGGTTTTTCAATTGTCCCTAGTTTTGAGAATGCTACTTCGACAGGTGTTAGGCGTGTCTTACCGTCATAACCGAGTGTATAAATATGTGTGTTGCCGATGTCGGGCACTTCGTAATGAACAATCCAATCGGAATGAACGATAAAGCTTTCGAACACTTCATCCGTTGTAATCGTAACATCAACTTTTTCACCGTACGGGAAGTCGGCTAGTATGTCATTTGGTTGGATTTGTACTTCATATAGCGTTTCAGCTGGATCAACTTTTTTATGTTTTAATAGCTCTTTGTACCATAGAGATTCCTCAGCAGGGATTGCCTGTTTTTCAATAACAGTCCCTTCTACGATGTATTCATCCTCTTCACCAGCACGTACGATAACCTCCGTACGTTGTTGCACTTCTACACGTTTCCACTGTTCGACATCAACATACGTGACAATACTTTTTTCGGAAGGATAGATGACAAACGTAATCGTATCACCTTCTTGAATAACATCGCCGACTACACCGTCTACTGGTGATGCTAATGCTTGATGTGAAATGAGTTGCATAAGAAGTGCGTCGGTAATTTCAAGTTGACGCTCCGTTTCGGCAATGTGGCGACGGATGATTGCTTTTCCTTCTGCAGTCGGTGTATTTTGTTCAATCCCAAGCGCAAGTGATAAATTTAAATTCCACACATCCGAATCGCCTAGTGTTGTACTATCTGCTGCTGTCGCCGGTTTAGAGCTGCCTGACTCACGTTCAAGGGCAGATAAAATATCGTTCAGTTCATTTAACTCCGTTTGATAGGCGCTTCGTTCGATTTCGAGCTTTTGACGCTGTTGTTCGACAGCATCGGATTTATAAGAGGCGAGCTCCTGCTGCGCAAATACCGCATCGCCACGTTTCACAAGTACCGATTCAATCGCTTGGACAGGTGCAGCGAGAAGCATTTCATTGCTCGTTGCCAGCATGCCTTCTTTCTCCAGCTCCTTCGTATGTACACCGCTCATCGCATATTGCATGTTGTCGATATAATACGATTTCGGAATAACATCATTGTTTTTCAACAAAAGATAGCCGTTAATGACGACTAAAATCGTTAGGATAGTACCCCATATTTTTAGATGCTTCGACATTACGCTAATCCCCCTTCAATCCATTTGAAAATCGGGAGTACGCTAATTATGCCCGCAATTAATGCGAACCCAACTTGTACGATGATTAGTTTTGTGAGTAGTATTTTTTTACTCTCTTCCTCCCATTGTGAAAGGAACTTATATTGAATGAAAATCGAAATGACTGTTGCTACTGTTAGTTGATTTAAAAAGTACAGTAAATAGTCATCCTGATAAAAGTAAGCCGTCATCGGTGCTAATGAGAAAAAGGTAAACGGTGTCGTAAATCCAGCAATGACAAACACGACGAACGTAATCGCTTTTTCTAGCACGATAAAGGCAATGACGAAAAGTTGAACCTTTTGAATCCATTTAAAAGGCAAGTCCGTCAGCAAGTGCAAAATATACGGTATGACAAAATAGTGAAAAATAAAAAATGCAATTGCCCATAAAATAGTGCCTCCTAAAGAAATGAGACGGGCAAACATATACCGATCATCTAGGCCGTTTGCAAGAAGTGCCGTTAATCCTTCCGTATGCATCCCCCATATATTACGCGTTGCGAAAAATAACAGTGTTGTAAAAAACAAAATCCATAACGCTTTTTTATAGCCACGAATTTTTTCAAACTGTTCTTCATGCTCGAGCATATACGTTAACGACGACGGGTGAAATAAAATGTGCCAAAACTTATACTGGAATATCATATGATTCATCCTCTCGTAAGTAGTGTAGAAAAAAATATTCCCTTCTATTAGTTTATGATAAATAGGGGGTAGTTTAATATAGTAGATTTGTTTATTTATAAATGATTTAATTTTAATGACTATAAATTACAAAAAAGGTTACCTTTTTAAAGCTGATGTATCGTTTTTCGTGTACAATGGAAAATATATTCTAAAAACTGGGAGGCTATGATTTTATGAAAGCTCCATATATTAAATATGCGTTAGCTGCCACACTTGCGGCAACGACTGTAGCATACGTTGCACAGACACCAACACAGGCAGCAGTACCATTTAAAGATTTACAAAACGTTGGGGATCATTATGCGGCCATCGATGAATTATATAACTTAGGCATTATTGAAGGGCGCTCGTTAACCGCATTTGCCCCTTACGAAGCGGCAACACGTGCAGAATTGGCGTTGTTTATTGCCAATGCGCTAAATTTAGACACAAAAAATGTAGTAAATCCTGGCTTTACAGATGTACCGAACAACAGCAAATACTACGGAGCTATCGCCGCTTTATATAATGAGGGCATTATTAGTGGTTATCCCGATAAAACATTTAAACCGAACGCTAATGTTAAACGCTCACAAGTAGCAAAAATGCTTGTACTAGGCTTTGATTTAGAGCTAGCACAAGCAACGACAACAAAATTCAAAGATGTCAATGCCATTCAAGATACAAACACGCGCCGTTACATTCAAACGCTTGTCCAATACAACATTACAAAAGGGACAAGCGACACGACATTCAGCCCAAATGACCTTGTGAAGCGCGCGCAACTCGCAACATTTTTAAAACGCGCTATCGATAATACGACATCAGACTTAGATCTCATTAGCGTGGAATAAAGTGAAACTTCAATCAGTGGGGATTTTCCTCATCCCCACTGATTGTTAGTTGAACCAATCGGGCTTTTACGGGCAGTTGATCTCCCACCTACGCTTCTCGATTTTCTTAAGCCTTGAGGTGGGAGTCTTACTGCCCGTTAATGCGGGATAAATTGAATGAAACTACCTTATCACTAGGTCTTGATAAGGTAGTTTTTTATTTGAATCGATAAAAAATGGATATTCATGACAATTTAAGGTTTATACATAAAAAAATATACTATTTTGCCGATAGTAGAATTAGAAGAATGTAGAAATATATGGATGTTTATATAGAAAGGATGACTTTCATGAAAAAAACAGTTAAAGCAGGTGTACTAACCGGACTAATCCTCGCACCAGCAGCAGTAGTAAGTGCGAATGAAACAGATGTAATGAATGATGGAGCGCAAATCGAGCCGATTGCAGCGGTTGAAACAGAAGCAGTTGTGGTTCCTTATAATGCAGTTGCGGCGCTTGATATTGAAAAAGAGCGTATTGAAGAGTTATTTAAATTGGATGGAAAGACAACGATTTCAAATTTTAACACGTATCAAGAGTTAGTGAATCGTTTCTTCCCACAAGCAACTTTTTCAGCTGAAAATACTTTATTAACTGCTAAACTAACTTTCTTAAAAGAGCTACAAGATTTGAAAGCTAGATCGGTTAGTTTAACGAATGAAATTAGTCTATTAAAGACTGCGCATCCACAGCTATTTACAACGGTACCTGATTTAGTAAAAGAGCGTGCGGCAATTGCACAATCTTTTGAAGAAATCCGTAAAAAGTTAGATGATGTTGTATTAAATACGTCAACGTATTCAACAGAAGGAAATTCAAATTATCCTTTTATTACTGACTTTGATTCACAAGCAATGCAAGCGGTGGATAGCTATTTAAAGACAATTCAAGGCTTTGAAGGTGAGTTTTTAAAAAATGCAGCAACATTAGATACTTACGCGCAAGATATTATTAAGGCTAATGCATTTGTTTATGGTGGAGATATTAAAACAACAAATACATCTGGAGATACAATAACGATTACAATCCCAGCATTTGTTGAAGATATTGCAGATTCAACTACGTTACAAGATGAGACGCAGGCACAAGTTTTCATGGAATTATTAAATGAAGCAAATCAATTTTATAACGAAAAAATGACGGCAAATGAAAAGAAAATTGCGGATTCTCATGTACTAAAAGATGATCGAACTGTAGCTGCTGTCATGAAACAGGCGAATGATGATTTAACAAAAGCTAATAAAGTGGCAGAGTTAATTACGGGTATTCAGTCTGTGACAGCAAAAGATTATAAAAGCAAAGTCGGGAAAATCGTTTCTGAATATGAAAAATTAAATGTCCGTGCCAAAATGCTCGTGCTTGAGTATGGAACGAAGGTAGATAATCGACCAGATAAATCCGGTTACAAAGACGGGCTAGACTTTATTGAGTTAGTCGATGCGTTAAAACCAAATGCTACGGATGAATACCGAACAGCTTTAGGAGAAGCGGAAGCTGCTTATATTGCTCTAGCTACTAACTTGCAAGATTTATTAGAAAGCTATAATAATGAATTAATTGCTCATCGCGCGGTTGTTACTGCGGCAGAAGGTGTAGAGGCTTTAATAGAAGGTTTAGGGATTAATCCAAATGTAGAAGCGAAAGATATAGAAGCTGCACGAAAAGCATACGATGCCCTTACTTCAACGCAAAAGAAAATTGTCAATAATTATAAAGAGTTGCAAGCTTGGGAGAAGTCCGGGAAAACGACGATTAAACTAAATGATCAAATCGAGGCAGTCGTAATTGAAAATAAAAAGACATTTGCGTCGAAAGTCGATAAGTTAAATGAGTCATATGAAAAGTTAAGTGCAGGCGAACAGGCGCTAGTAACAATGTCTCCGCGTTTAGTGTATTTAACACCATTTGCAACGGCAACAGGCAGTTTTTATAGCTTAAAAACAACGTCAGCTAACTATAAAACAGACGTGAGTACCTTGCTTACAACTTTAACTGGGTTAAATACGAATAATGTAACAGATTCGGATGATATAACAGCACTTAAAAAGTTACGTGATGAATTATTGGCTTCAGTACAGAAGTTAGAAAGTCAATTAACTAACGCTGACGGAGTAATTACGTTAATTAACACAGCGAATGGTACTTTCACAAATAATAATGATCAGCTACTAGCAATCCAAGCTGCTCGTACTGCGTATAACGCTCTTCCAAAAGAAGAACAAAAGCTTGTGACAAATTTGAAAACGTTAACGGAGCTGGAGAAGGCTATTAAACAGCCGGTAGCTGTCATAAAAGCAATCGAAGCAGTTGATCCGGGGAATGCTAAAAAATTCCCATCTGCAGCAAAATCAGCTGTGTCGGCATTTGAAAAGTTAACGACAACGCAAAAATCGTATCTTTCTGATGACTATCAAAAACGTATAGAAGATTTCAAAACGTATTTAGCGTTTGTTGACCAAATGAAAGCATTAAAGCCTACCGCGGCAGGTTTCCAAGAGGCATATGCTGCAGCTAAGGCGAAGTATGATCAATTAATAAAACCTGGGGCATGGCAATCTACATTAAAAGATGATATCGCTGAAGCGGTTGAAATGTACGAACCTACTTTAAATGGACATAATACGTCAATCACAGGTGGGCTAAGCGTTTATAAAATGATTGAGGAACTAAGCGGAAAATACGGAAAAGACTTTTTAGATACAATTACTAAAATTGATGCTGCCTATGCCGCGTTATCAGCCGATGCAAAAAAACAAGTAACGAACTATAAGCAGTTCCAACAGCTGAAAAAAGACGGTACAGTGGCGTTAAAGGTTGTAGATTTAATTAATGATGATGCCATTACGAGTGTAAATGTAGCGGATAGCGGTTATGTGAAAAAAGTGGAATCTGCTGTGAAGGCATTTGATAAGCTTACGTCTAGTCAAAAAGCACATGTGTATAACTCGGCGTATTTAGAGCGAAATCTACCTATTTATGAGATTGTCAAGGCAATTAATAACTTAAAACCGTCTGCTAAAACATATATTGAAGATATAGCAAATGTGCGTCAAATGTATAATCGCCTAACACCTGCAAATCAGCGTTATCTTGAGCCAATCCTTTATAAAATTGAAGGTGCAGAAACGGGATTAGTGACGGTCAATGAAGTAATGGATTTAATTGATGCCGCACGTCCAGGTGTCGAAGATTATGTTCAAAAATTAACAGCTGCGCGTGAAGCGTACGACAAGCTAGCGCGTATTAACTCAGGGTATCAAAAGCTCGTATTAAATTACAAAACATTAACAGAGCGTGAAAAGGCGTTAAAACCTGTAACGACAGCGATTTATCAAATTAAAGAGCTAGAGGAAATACTAGCGCGTCCAGTAATCGATTCAAATGAGCTTGTTAAAAAGTATAATAATGCAGTGAAAGCATATGAAAAGATTCCATATGAAAGCCGCGAACTTGTATACAATCGTGAAGTATTACTTGCAACGCTTTATCCGGTAGCGAAAACAATGGAAGCAATCGCTAACATTAAGCCGTCAAGCAAAACATTTGCGGAAGATGTAAAGAAAGCGCGTGATTGGTATAATTCATTATCCCCTGCAGATCAGGCACGTGTATCTAATTACAATGATTTACTTGCGTTTGAAAACACAGTAAGTGGTGGATCAGATGTAGACGGGTTAATTCGTCAAATCTCGTCAACACCACCAACTCAATATATGCAAGCGATTAAAGAAGCACGTGCTGCATATGATGCTTTAACAGCGAATGAGAAACGGGCGGTAACGCTTTATAAAGAGCTGCAAAACTATGAAAAAGGCGTAAAAAACGTACAAGCAACGATTGATGCAATCGATAACTTACAATATGCAAGCAATTTGGTGTCAGCCTACGATAAGGCAACGAAAGCGCTTGATAAGTTAACGGCAGAGCAACGCCAAATGGTACCGAATATGGATAAGTTACGAAATGTTGGGCCGGCAATTGACGTTTATAAAATGATTGCCTCTTTAAAGCCATCGAACGCTAACTATGCAGGCACTGTCCAAGCTGCTTATTCGGCTTATAACATGTTATCTTCTACAGAGAAACAATATGTAACAAACTTCGCTACATTGCAGGAAGCAAAGAATAATGTAGATAGTGTACAAACTGTCATTTCAAAAATTTCTAGTATATCACCAACTTCTCGAAATTATGCAGAGCAAGTAGCAGAGGCGTTAGCGATGTATAATTCATTACCTTCTGCTGTACGTAAGCTCGTAACGAACTATGATGCATTAAAATCATCACAAAAAGAAGCAGATACGGTCGATAAGGTGCGTCAATTAATTTCTGAAATTAATCCGAATGCTAGTAATTTTGAATCGAAATTAAAATCAGCTCGTTCAGCTTATGATAAATTAACGACACAGCAAAAACGCCTTGTTTCAAATTACTTCTTATTAGAGGATTATGAAGCGCAATTAAGCAATTCTTCTTTCTTTTTCTAAAACGGTTTTATTTTTTTTAGAATATTAGTATTATAAGAAAAAAAAGAACTTCGCCTTTCGTATTAATTATGAAAGGCGAGTTTTATCGTTAAAGTGAAATTTGCTCGCTCTATATAATAGGACGAGCTGTATGTGTTTTAATGCAATTTATAATTTCGGAGGGAGGACAGAAGAAGTGAGCAAAAAATCAGGCGTTGTTGTTTCATGTGCTCTTTTATTACAGCTCTTACTGCCATTCACTTCGTCAGCGAAAACAATGGATTTAACTGATGTGAAGCCTACATACTGGGCAGTGTCATCTATTAATGAAATGGTTGCAAACGGCTATATGCGTGTTTTTGAGGACGGCACATTTAAACCACAGCAAAATAGTACACGTGCAGAGGTTGCTGAGACACTTGTAAAAGTGCTACAGTTACCGCTAGATGCCACTATTCAACTAAAAGCGACAGATGTACAAGCGACACACCCTCAATATGAAGCGTTTCGTAAACTAATTGAACTCAATATTTTTGATAACCGTGAACAACTGCATCCAGAAAAATTTGTTACACGCAGTCAAATGGCTAAAATTATTGCGCTGGCGTTTCACATAGTTGTAGATGAAAAGAACGAAGCGGCATTTATTGATACGCAAAATAATTGTTGGGCTAAGCATTATATTGAATCACTAGCGGATGTAGGTGTTGTGACAGGAAAAAGTAACGGCTCATATGGACCGTATGAATACGTAACGCGTGCTCAACTAGCGACACTGTTAACACGGGCGCTTGATTTTAATGAACAAGTTGAAAAGCTTGAAGTTGCTTATGATTATTTAGGAAAAACTTATATTACGACGCTGCAGGAACATGAACTGTGGGTAAAGAAAACGATTCAATTAGTAAATGAGGAACGTGAGAAGCAAGGGATTTCCCCGTTAATTCAAGATCCATTCCTTAATCAGCTCGCTATTATTAAAGTTCAAGATATACTAGAGCATGGATATTTTGACCACAAATCACCTTATTATGGGAACCCATGGGATATGGCGGCAATATATGATTATGAATTTTCAAGCTTGGGAGAGAATATTGCCCGTTATTTATCAACGCCAGAAGAAGTGGTGAAAGCATGGATGGCATCAGATACACATCGTGAAAACATGTTAAAACCAACGTATACACATATAGGCGTAGCGATAAAAAAGGATGATAATGGAAGATTTTACTGGGTTCAGTTATTTTCAAGTAAATAATCTTACATATTATAGTAGGCAATGTTACAACAACATTACGCACGGATAATGTGGAAGTATAAAAATGCTAATAAAAGCGCTGTTTTTCTATTTTTGGATAGAAAAATAGTGCTTTTTGTTTTTTATATAACTGTTACACAAGTGAAAAATTATTACACGATAATTTATGTTAGTCTTTAAGTAGGAAAAAAACCCAAGGATTTTGAAGGGAGTATTAAATAGTTATTATGAAGAAATGGTTATTACCAGTTTTTGCATCATTTATGATTTTATCAGGTGTTGGTGCAGATAAAGCAGAAGCAGCAACACAAACACAATTAATAAATACAGCTTATAAATATATCGGTGTTCCATATGTATATGGAGGAACAACGACAAAAGGTCTAGATTGTTCAGGATTTACACAATTAGTATTCAAACAACTAGGCATACCAATTAATCGTACATCGGCATCTCAATATTCACAAGGTAAGGCCGTTTCAAAAAGTAATTTACAAGTTGGAGATTTAGTATTCTACAATACATCTGGTAAAGGTGTATCACATGTAGGGATTTATATTGGGAACAATAAGTTCATTCACTCAGCTACTAGTACTGGCGTAACAGTAACAAGTATGAGCACGTCTTATTGGGCACAACGCTATGTTGGCGCAAAACGTATTGCAACATTCGATGCGGAAGAAGTGAAACAGGCAGCAAATGAAGTAAAAGATTCATCAATTGATTTCACAGTATATACATCGCGCAGTGAAGTAGCAATGCGATTAGCACAAGTTCTAAATCTTGATGTAACAAATACAAAGTCGCCTTTTATTGATGTAAAAGCGGATGCAAAATATGCAGGTGCTGTAACAGCACTATATAATCTTGGTGTATTTACAGGAGACAAAGACGGTAAATTTAATCCTAGTTCACCACTAACTCGCTCACAAATGGCGAAAGTATTAGTCAAAGCATTTGACTTAAAGATGACAAATAAAGTAGTAAACTTTACAGATGTTAAACCTGGAAGTTGGGACTACGAATATATTAAAATTTTAGCTTCTAATGGTATTACAATTGGTAAAGGGAACGGTACATATGGTGGATCGGATTATGTAAAAATCTCTCAATTAAATACATTTATTGAACGCGCAAAAAAATTACAATAGGTTGTCTACTTTTGTAAGTATAGGGCTACCAACCAATATCTCGCAAAAGTTTTACAATAAATAGAGGGGGGCTAATAAGCGCCTCTCTCTTTTTTTCTTTTTGTCATATATTTCTACTGGCATTTAGTGTAAAATGTTGGTAGAGAAAAATAGGATTTAAATAGATATATTTTAGTGCATAGAAACTATAATAGAATGGAAAAAATAGAAGCTTGTCTTCATAAAAAGGAGTGATAAGGTAGAAAAGCCATATATTTTTCAAGAGAAAAATTTGATAAAATGGACTTGTTTATATTCGGAGGGAGGAAAAGACATTGTCTTTAAAGAAATTTGCCTTAACCTTTGTCATTGTTATAATGTCGATGTTTAGCATACAAAGTGCATATGCTAGCCAGCAATTTGCTGATATTCCTACTTCACATGAAGCCTATAAGGAAATTAATTACTTAGTTAATAAAGGCGTGATTCGAGGATACACAGAAAACGGAAAACAATTATTTAAACCAGAAGATAATGTTAGAAGATGGCAAGTGGCGAAAATGGTCATAAATGCTGCCGGAATTCAAGTGTCAAAGCCTTCTAAATCTTCATTTACAGATGTAAAAGCTGGAACAGAAGAGTCGATGTATGTAGAAGCAGCAGTTCAGCTAGGTATTATCGAGCCAACTTCAAAAACAACATTTTCTCCGCATACACCGATTACGCGAAATGAAATGGCAAAAGCTTTAGCTGTAGCATTTAAAATACCAGCAAGTAACTATGCTGATTTAGAAGTGCCATTTACGGATGTTTCAAAATCGAATGTTTACTATAAATACATTTCGGCCATTTACTACAATGGTATTACGCAAGGTTCGAATGGTAAATATTTACCGAATAATAATGTGAAGCGTTCACAGTTTGCCCTATTCGTGGCACGTGCGGCGTCGAAAGACTTTCGTTTGGAATTACCTGTACAAGGTGTGACAGTGCCGAATCCAGCAGATGCTATTATGCAGGTGAAAGCAACTACAGATAATTTAAATGTCCGTTCATCGGCAGTATTTTCAGGAACTGCTAATGTTTTAGGAAAAGTGAATAAAGGACATGTCTTTAACGTTTATGAAATCGGGACAGATTATTATAAAGTAGATTATAATGGTCGCTACGCTTACATTTATAAAACATATGTGGAAGAGGTAAATGCAACACAACCTAAACCACCAGTAAC
>JBJEFO010000199.1:0-14102 GCA_051874135.1 Lysinibacillus sp. | reverse complement strand
GCAAGTAAATTTAAAAATGAAGCAAGTATTTTTTAAAATAACGCAAGTATTTTCAAAAATAGAGCAAGTAAATCAAAAAATAACGCAAGTAAACCAAAAAAGATACCGCACGCGTGGCGGTATCTTTCATTACTTACGAACAAGTGTTACATCACGAAGACCTGCAATTGTTCGTTGACCGGCTAAGCCCATTGATACTTTGAATTCGCTATATAAATTTTGCATTACTTGGTACACACCGTGTTCACCAGCGTAGGCAAGACCGTACACGAACGGGCGACCGATACATACGGCTGTTGCACCTAATGCTAAGGCCTTCAATGCATCAATGCCGCGGTACACACCACCGTCCAGTAGTACCGGCACACGCCCACCCGCTACTTCTACAATGCTAGGTAGTGCATCTAAGCTACCGATTACACCATCTAATTGGCGCCCGCCATGATTCGATACGATGATTCCGTCCACGCCAGCTTCTAGAGCTAACCGTGCATCTTCAGGATGTAAAATCCCTTTAATTAGCACAGGGACGTTTACGCGACGCTTTAACTCGCGCACATTGTCCCAATTTAATGTTGGGTGAAAAATGTTTGCAAGCATTCCTTCTACATAAGCCTCAAAGGAATCGTCCTTTAAAGAGGCGGTAAAGACAGGATCATTCACATAATTACCACGTGCAAATCCAAGCTTGAGCGGCGAAAATTGATTGCGCACATCTTCCTCACGCCAGCCGAGCATCACGGTGTCGACTGTTAAGACAATTGCTTCAAATCCAGCAGCTTCTGCACGCGCTGCCATACTATAAGCAATTTCTTCATTCGTTGACCAGTACAACTGGAACCATTTCGTATGATTTGGTGCAACCGCTGCAACTTCTTCTAGCCCGTAGCTCGAAACTGTACTTTGAATATATGGCATCTCTAGTTTTTCAGCTGCTCGGACAACAGCTAATTCACCGTCTTCATGCGCCATTTTATTCATACCAACTGGTGCGAATAAAAATGGGGTAGGGTGCTTCTTACCGAACAGTTCAATCGATGTATCCGGGTTTGAAACGTCTGTTAAAAAGCGCGGCACAATCGAATATTTTGCAAATGCATTGCGATTATTGCGAAGTGATTCCTCACCGCCAGCCCCTGAACGGACATAACCGTAAGGACCAGCTGGAATTTTATCAGCTACCGCCTTTTCTAAATCATCAAAACAAATCGGAAAGGGCTTGTCCCCATTAATATTTTTTAAAAGTAAATCTTCTTTACTCATAGCATTCTCAGTCCTTTTTTAGCTTTGCGGCAACTCGGTTACCAATGGATTGAACAATTTGTACTAAAATAATTAAAATAAACACCGCGGCATACATGACATCCACTTGGAAACGGATATGACCGTAGCGATATGCTAAGTCGCCAAGACCGCCAGCGCCTACAAGACCAGCCATAGCTGTTGCCCCAATTAAGCCAACTGTCGCAATTGTTAACCCAAGAACAATCGAAGAACGAGCTTCACGAAGTAATACATTCCAAATAATATGGCGACGTTTAACACCCATTGCTGTGTAGGCTTCTACAACACCTGGTGATACTTCAAGTAAAGCTGTTTCCATTAAACGTGCAATATAAGGAGCCGTATACACAACAAGCGGTACGATAACCCCTTTAACTCCAATCGTTGTGCCAACTAAAAATTTTGTAAATGGCAAAATAAAGAATAGTAAAATGATAAATGGAATCGAACGAATAATATTAATAACTAAGTTTGAAACTTGGTATAGCCATTTGTTTTCAAATGATTGTCCAGGGCGTGTTAATACAAGCATTAAACCGAGTGGCACCCCAAGTGCAATCGAAATAACTAATGAAATCGACGTCATTTGGAACGTTTCAAGTACGGCTTCCAAAATAATTGGACCCCATTTGTCAAGGAAGCTTTGCTCAGCGTTCATTTGAAGCACCTCCTAATATGTCGATTTGTACACCGTTAGCAGTTAAATAATTTGTAATGTCAGTTACTTCATGTGCTGTGCCGTTAATGTGGACAACGATATTGCCGACAATGCCGTTTTTGAGCTCAATAATATTCGCTGCTAAAATGTTCGGCTGAATATTAAAACGACTAGCTACATCAGCGATTAAAGGTTTGCCTGTACTGTCTCCAACAAATGTTAAACGAGCAACAGCACCTGTTAAATTTAGTTGTTCAATTAATGAATCAGATAAATTTCGTTGTGAAATCGTATTTAAAAATTTGCGTGTTGTCGGATGCGTAGGCTTTGTGAACAATTCAATGGCTGTATTATGTTCAACAAGTTTCCCTTTCTCCAGTACATAGACGTAATCACAGATTTTTTGAATGACATTCATTTCATGGGTAATTAATAAAATCGTAATGCCTAGCTTTTCGTTAATCTCAAGCAATAAATCTAAAATAGAATCTGTTGTTTCTGGATCTAAAGCACTTGTTGCTTCATCACTTAATAAAATTTCAGGTTCTTGTGAAAGAGCACGAGCGATAGCAACACGCTGCTTTTGCCCACCAGATAATTGATTTGGATAACTAGCTAGTTTATCAGATAAACCAACAATTTCTGCATACTTTTGTACCTTTGCATCAACGTCTTGTTTACTATAGCCTAATAGTTTTAAAGGAATGGCAATGTTCTCGTAAACAGTGGCTGTTTTCAGTAAATTAAAATGCTGAAAAATCATGCCGATTTTTTGACGTGATTGACGTAGTTGTTCGGTTGAGGCATTTGTTAAGTCAACGCCGTTTACGATGACTTTGCCGCTTGTCGGTTTTTCAAGTAAGTTGACACAACGAATGAGCGTACTTTTTCCGGCGCCTGAGTAACCAATAACGCCATGAATTTCGCCTTTTTTGACATGAATATTTACATGGTCGACGGCGTTAACCGTGCCATTTTTCGATGCGAATTGCTTCACAATCGATTGAAGTTGAATCATAATGTTCTCGCCTTTCTAGTGCAAAAAGCTATCGGCAGTTGTACCGATAACTTTTTGTTAAATGTCTTAGATTAGAAGCCTGGTATTACAGAACCTTCATATGTATCTTCAATATATTGACGAACTTCGTCTGATTGGTATGCTTCAATAAATTTCTTTAAATCTTCGCTATCTTCATCACCAGGACGTACAACGATTACGTTTACGAATGGAGAGTCTGCCGATTCAAGTAAAATAGAATCTGTTTTTGGATTTAAGCTAGCTTCCATTGCAAAATTTGTGTTAATAGCTGCAACGGCCACTTCACCAAGCTGTGTCGGAATTTGCGCTGCTTCTAGCTCGATAAATTCAAAGTTTTTAGGGTTTTCTACGACATCGTAAATTGTTCCGTTTACACCAACACCATCTGCTAATGTAATGTAACCTGCTTCAGCAAGTACTGCTAATGAACGTCCACCATTTGTTGGATCATTCGGGATCGCCACTTTTGAACCTGATGGTACATCATCGATTGATGCATAGTTTTCTGAATAGAAGCCCATTGGATTTAAAATAGTATCTGCTACAGCAACTAATTCCTCGCCACGCTCTTCATTGAAATTATCTAAAAATGGTCCGTGTTGGAAGTTATTTACGTCAAGGTCACCTTCAACTAATGCTGTGTTTGGTAATACGTAGTCAGAAAATACTTCCATTTCAACTGTTAAGCCATTTTCCTCTGCAATTTTTGCTGCAACTTCTGTAATTTCTTCGTGAAGACCTGCTGTTACACCGACTTTAATGACACCATCATTTAATTTATCTGCCGATTCTTCATCGCCACCGCAAGCTGCTAAAGTAAGTGCTAGTGCTGCGCTAGCGAATAAGTAACCAAATTTTTTTGTTTTCATGTTAAAGTTCCTCCTAGATGTTTGTTTTTAATAAAAAATGCCTCTCTATTGAAAAGAGAGGCATTGAATAAACGATTCAAACACCACTCTTATCTTTCAAAACAAATTTGTTTTGTAGGAATTAGCACCGTACAAATGCATATAACATTTGTCGGTTGCCGAGCGTCATCGGGCCAGTCCCTCAGCTACTCTTAATAAGAGAGAAACATTATATTAAAAAACTATGAATCTAAATATACAGACTATTTTATCATTTCGCAATAACAATTTATTATTTTTTTAGAAAAAATTAAATAAATGAAATATTACGACTCTGATATTGGTGAAAATAAAAAAGTTCTTGTAGTTTTAAACAAGAACTTTTCACCATTTTTATTTCACAAGTGCTTTAAATAATCCTAACTTTTCAACGCGGGCGATTGCTTCTTTCATGCGTTCCTCAGAAACGAGTAAACCGACGCGCACGTAACCTTCACCATATTCACCAAAACCATTACCGGATGCGACAGCTACATCTGCTTTATCGAGTAGTAAATCTGTAAATTGCTGGCTTGTGAATCCTTCGGGGACGGGTAACCACGCAAAAAATGAACCTTTAGGCGCCTCTACATCCCAGCCGATACGGCGTGCTTCTTCAATTAACACATTACGACGGCTTTCATATGTAGCACATAACGCCTCGACACAATGCTGTTCTGCATTTAATGCCTCCGCTGCTGCATGTTGTACAGCAGGGAATAGACTACAAAATAGATGATCTTGGATAATATTAATCGCTTCAATCATTTTTGCATTGCCGACTGCAAAGCCAACGCGCCAGCCTGCCATATTATAAGACTTAGATAACGTATATAGCTCAATGCCAACATCTTTTGCGCCTTCTACTTGCAAGAAACTAATAGGTTTGACCCCATCAAAACCAAGTGCTCCATAAGCAAAATCATGGGCAACAGCAATGTGATTCTCCTTTGCAAAAGCGACAGTTTTTTCAAAGAAAGCTTTGTCTGCAACGCCGCCTGTTGGGTTATTCGGATAGTTAATATACATTAACTTCGCACGCTCTTTTACTTCATCGGGTAGTGCATCATAGTCTGGCAAAAATGCATTTTCTGCTACTAAAGGCATCGTATCGAATTTTACATCTGCTAGCGCTACACCGGATAAGTAGTCTGGATAGCCAGGGTCAGGCAGTAGCATGTAGTCGCCAGGGTTTAAAATCGCTAACGGAAGCTCGACTAAGCCGATTTTTGTACCACCTAAAATAGCGATTTCTGTATCCGGGTCAATGTCTACACCGTATTCACGTTTGTAAAAGTCTGCCGCTGCTTGGCGAAGTTCCGGTACTCCGCGAAACGGCGAATATTTATGTGTTTGCGGGTTTGTTGCTGCTTGTTGTAGTGCTTCTATAATATGAGGGGGTGTCGGCTGATCGGGATTGCCTTGTCCTAAGTTAATAATGTCTCGTCCTTCAGCAACAGCATTAGCTACTTTACTAGCAAGGGCAGCGAAAAACTGCGGTGGCAGTTGCTGTAGTCTCTTTGAAAATTCCATTTAGTAATCACCTATTTTTCAGAATATAATAAAAATTATACAACTCATGTTATGATATTTATAATAAAAAGTCTATAGGCGGTGTCGGAATTATGAAAATCGGTTGTATTCAATTAAATATGGGGTTTGGAAAAGTAGAGGAAAACTATGAGCGTGCGGAAAAATTCATTCGCGAGGCAGCTAGTCAAGGTGCTGAAATTATCGTTCTTCCTGAAATGTGGAATACAGGCTATGCACTCGAAAAATTAGATGAGCTAGCAGATGTAAATGGTGAGCGTACAAAAGCGTTTTTAAGTAGTCTTGCGAAAGAATTAGGCGTGCATATCGTTGGCGGTTCGGTATCGGTAAAACGTGACGATAAGTTTTACAATACGATGTATACATTTAATAATGAAGGGGAGCTTGTTGGTGAATATAGCAAGGCGCATTTATTCCGCTTAATGGATGAGCATCTGTATTTAGAAGCTGGTAGCGAGATGAACCGTTTTGCACTTGGAGATATTGAGGCGGCAGGTGTTATTTGCTACGATATTCGTTTCCCAGAATGGCTTCGCAGTCACGCATTAGCCGGGGCAAAAGTGTTATTCGTACCAGCACAATGGCCAACACCACGTATCGATCATTGGAAAACGTTATTACAAGCGCGTGCCATTGAAAATCAATGCTTCGTCATCGCGGTCAATCGTATTGCGAATAAGGTTGAGAACTTTAACGGTCAATCGATGGTCATCCAGCCTTGGGGTGAAGTGCTTTGGACTGGTGCTGAGGATGAAGAGCTAGCTATTATTGATGTGGACTTCTCGATTGTCGATGAAGTACGCGGGCGTATTCCGGTATATGACGACCGCCGCCCAGAACTATATGAAAACGTTGTAAAAAAATAATGAATGAAGACGAATCTTTCTGCAATACAGGGAGGTTTGTCTTTTTTAATTCGACAAATTTAGGTGAAGTGCGTAAACTTTTGTATAGTACTTTTTAGTAATAAATAATTGATAGGTGATTAACAATGAATAAACTTCTTAACAATAGCCGTATTATTTCAGGGAAAATTTATATGGTTGAATTAGATCAAGAACCTGCTAAATTGTTACGTGTATTAACAGAAACACCAACACATATCATCTTTGTAATGGAAGATGAAAACGGAAGTAACGTGTTCGAACGTAGCAAGCAGGACATTCAAGGAATTTATGAAATTAAAGACTGGTATGAAGCGAACGGAATGTAAGTTGCTACAGCATCAAAAGCGCGGCACGATAATAATGTGTATACATATACTAGTCGTGTAGATGTGCTCATGATTATGCTGAATCCCATTGTTTTAAATGTAAATATATCAAAAAAAGAGCGATCTCATTAATTTGGGAGCGCTCTTTTTTACCTCGATTAATTGTAAATTGAAATTTTTGTACATTCAAAAAGAACGTTTTGTAATTTTGATGAATAAAAATATTGATATATAAGTAGCTAAAGGTAAATGGGTGTGTTTTTGGAGTATACATTTGTTTTTGCATCTGAGGAGGGAACTGTTAATGAGAAGAATTATAGTAACAGGTGCTCTTGGACAAATCGGTTCGGAGCTAGTAATGAAGTTATGGGATACGTATGGAACGGATGCTGTACTGGCAACTGATATTCGCAAATCAGACAAGAATACAGGGCCATTTGCTATATTGGACGTAAATGACGGCAAGCATCTATATGAGCTTGCAAAAGATTTTAAGGCAGATACGATTATTCATTTAGCAGCACTGCTATCAGCCAAAGCTGAAATGACCCCATTAAAAGCTTGGAACTTAAATATGGGGGGATTAGTAAATTCTTTAGAAGTAGCACGTGAACTGAATATGCAATTTTTCACACCGAGTTCCATTGCTGCATTCGGTCCATCTACCCCAAAAGATAATACACCACAAGAGGCAATACAGCGTCCTACAACAATGTACGGTATTAACAAAGTAGCAGGTGAGTTATTAGGTGATTATTATTTTAAGCGATTTGGTGTTGATACGCGTAGCGTTCGTTTCCCAGGATTAATTTCTCATTTAACACTTCCAGGTGGCGGTACAACAGACTATGCAGTAGAAATTTATTACAAAGCAGTTGAAGAGGGATGCTACGAATGTTATATCGCAGAAGGCTCATATATGGATATGATGTATATACCAGACGCACTCCAGGCGATTATTGATTTAATGGAGGCAGACGGTAGTAAGCTGGTGCACCGCAATGCCTACAATATTTCAGCAATGAGCTTTGAGCCAGGAGAGATTGCTGCAGAAATTAAAAAGCATATACCGAATTTTGAAATGAGCTATGATGTTGATCCAAGGCGGCAAGCGATTGCAGATAGCTGGCCAAATTCAATTGATTCCACGATAGCGTATGAAGAATGGGGCTTTAAAGCGCAATATGATTTAGCAAAAATGACCGCTGATATGTTAGAAAAGCTAAGAAGAAAATTAAAGAAAAAAACGATTTCTTAGGTAGAGAGTATTAGCTTGTAGATGAAAGCAACTGGGCTTTTGTTTACAAGCTTTTTCTTTTGAATACACAAATGAATTTTACGCAAAAAGCAGAAGATTATTTACTTGTTCAAGTATAGTGTATTAAAATAATATTGTTGGGAGAAATTTCAAAATTAAGGGGATGATTGTAATGATGCAAACACCGCTATTATTAGTGGATATGCTAAAACGTGCAGAAACGTATTATGCACACAAACAAATTATTTCACGTACGAGCGATAAGATGATTCACCGTCTTACATACGCAGAGTGGGGAAAACGTACGCGAAAATTAGCACATGCATTAACGAAGCTTGGGATGGAAAAAGGGGATAAAATCGCTTCGTTCGCATGGAATCAACATCGTCATTTAGAGGCTTATTTTGCCGTGCCGTGTTCAGGTGCATGTTTACATATGGTAAACATTCGTTTATCGCCAGAGCATATTTCGTTCATTATTAATCATGCAGAGGATAAAATACTGATTATTGATGAAGATCTTGTGCCGATTATTGAAGAAGTACAACATGAATTAAAAACGGTAGAGCATTTTATTATTATGGCAGATGGAGAATTGCCAGAAACAACTTTACCGAATGCTTTAAGTTATGAACAATTACTAGCTGAGGCGGATGAGACATTTGAGTTCCCTACAGACTTAGATGAAAATACACCAGCCGGTATGTGTTATACAAGTGCTACGACAGGTAATCCAAAAGGGGTAGTATACACACATCGTTCATTAGTTTTACATTCGATGACAATTTCTATGGTAGATACAATGGGTATTTGTGAACGTGATGTTATCATGCCGATTGTACCGATGTTCCACGTTAATGCTTGGGGGATGCCATATGCGAGTGTTAATGTTGGCGCAACACAAGTGTTAGTAGGACCGCATTTTACACCAGCTTTAATATTAGATTTAATTGAGCAAGAGCGTGTAACAAAGACAGCAGGTGTGCCAACAATTTGGCTTGGTGCCGAGCAGGAGATGGAAAAACGCAAGCGTGATTTAAGCTCGCTTTATGCTATTTATAGTGGTGGCTCAGCGTCACCGAAAGGTTTAATCCGTAATTTTGAAGAGAAATACGGTGTTAATTATATCGTCGTATATGGTATGACAGAAACATCGCCAATCGTTTCAATATCCAATTATTTAAGTAAAATGGATGATTGGTCGATTGAAGAGAAGATCGAGGCACGTGCTATGCAAGGCTTAACGGTACCATGTATCGAATCGAGCATTGTCAATGAAGACGGCGAAGTACCGTGGGATGGGGAGACGATGGGAGAGTTACGTCTGCGCGGACCTTGGATTGCAAGCGAATACTATCGTGATGAGCGCACAGCTGATGCGATGAAGGATGGCTGGTTATACACAGGTGATATCGCTGTTCGTTCAAAAGATGGCTATATTAAAATTACAGATCGTACGAAAGATTTAATCAAATCGGGCGGGGAATGGATTTCTTCCGTTGATTTAGAAAATAGTTTAATGTCGCATCCAGAAGTATTTGAAGCAGCAGTTATTGCGGTACCACATCCAAAATGGCAGGAGCGTCCACTCGCATGTGTTGTCGTGAAGGAAGGCTCGACTGTAACAAAAGAGGAATTAATGACATTCCTTGAAGGACAAGTTGCGAAATGGTGGCTACCAGACGATATCGTATTTTTAGATGAAATTCCAAAAACATCTGTCGGGAAGTTTTTAAAAGCAAAGCTACGTGAAAACATTCGAGAAATTTATCCACAGTTAACGTTTGGTTGATATAAAAGGAGCTAGCAATTACTTACTTGCTAGCTCCTTTTTCTGCTTTCAAGCCATCTAGCACGACGGATGTAAATAGCTGCATTTCTTTTACTAAATCGAATGTTTCGTTATGAATGAGCCAGTCGTATACATTTGCTCGCATACAGCGTTGAATAATCGATTGCATGTCAGCTATCGACAAATCTTGTCGAAACTCGCCTAATGCAACTCCTTCAGCAATATAGTTGTTCAGTATTTGGAATATTTTCCGCTCGGGGCTAATTAAATAATGATCTTCTTCTACTTGATTTGTCATTGCCGCTGTATAAACGGTTGTTAACACGTCTTTGCCAACGACATTAATAATATAGAGCATCTGTTCATTGTAGATTGTTAAGATTTTTTCGCTAGCAGAAAGTGTTGGATCAATCTCCTTTTCCACTGTATCGTAAAAAGTATCAAACTCCTTAAACTTTTCCAAAATCACATCATATTTGGAAGGGAAATGCGTATAAAATGTTCCCTTTGAAACGTTACATGCTTTTGTAATTTGCTCAATCGTTACGTGTTCAAAGCCGTACTTTCCGAAAAGCTCTAGTGATTTATGGAGTAATTTATTCCTTGTTTCTAATGCTTTCTTTTGACGTTCTGTTAAGTTTTCCATAAAACTACTCCTTACTAAATCTATTTTAACGTTAATTAATGACGAAAAAACGGAATAAAATAGAAATAATAAACGTTGACGGAAGTTTATCCGTTGAATTATCATTTAAGTGACCGCGGTTAGTGAAATTTCACTTTACTAATCTTACGACAAAAAAACAGCACTGACTAGTCATAACGAACATTTTAACTGCTAAAGGTCAGAAAATTTAATTAATGACTAAGGGGGATTATGGCATGCCAACAGCGCAAGAAGTAAAAATGTTGACGCATTTCATCGGCGGAGAAATGGTAGAAGGTAAAAGTGGACGATATGGTTCGGTGTACAATCCTACAACAGGAGATGTAATTGCAAAAGTACCGTTAGCAACGGTAGAGGAGACGCGTGAAGCAATCGATAAAGCACAGGCAGCATTCCCGCAGTGGCGCGATACATCAGTCGCAAAACGTGCAGAAATCGTCTTAAAGTTCCGTAACCTATTAACAGAAAATACAGATAAACTATTACAATTAATTTGTACAGAAAGCGGTAAAACGATTGAAGATGCAAAAGGGGAAATTACGCGCGGTATTGAGTCAGTCGATTTAGCAATTGGCGCACCGCATTTAGTCAAAGGGGAGTATTCCGTAAATGTTGGTGGAGGAATTAATGCGTATTCTGCAAAATATCCGCTAGGCGTTGTTGCGGCAATTTCACCATTTAATTTCCCTATTATGGTGCCACTTGCACAAACGAGCATGGCTGTAGCGGTAGGGAACGCAGTTATTTTAAAAGCGTCGGAAAAAGTACCGATGACCGCCCTTTTTGTCAGTGAATTATGGAAGAAAGCAGGATTGCCAGACGGTATTTGGACTGTTGTCAATGGCGATAAAGAAGCAGTAAATGAATTACTAGAAAACCCGAAAGTACAGGCGATTTCATTTGTCGGTTCGACGCCTGTAGCAAAATATATTTATGAAACGGGAGCAAAACATGGCAAACGTGTAACCGCTCTAGGTGGCGGTAAAAACAATATGGTCGTCATGCCGGATGCAGACTTAGAGCAAGTAGCAGATGCATTTATTGGCGCTGCTTACGGTGCTGCTTCACAACGTTGTATGGCGCTGTCAACGATTATGCCAGTAGGTGAAGAAACAGCAGAGCGCCTTGTAGCCATTTTAAAGCAAAAAATTAGTGCATTAAAAGTAGGTGCTTATACAGAGCCAGATACAAACTTTGGTCCAGTTATTTCACAACAATCGAAAGAAACAGTTTTAGCAGCGATTGAGCGCGGTGAAGAAGAGGGAGCAGTCGTTGTATGCGATGGTCGTGAATTGGACATCGTGAAACAGTCAAAAGGCTTCTTTGTCGGTCCAACATTGTTTGATCATGTAAAGCCAGGCATGGAAATTTATGAGCAAGAAGTATTCGGTCCTGCACGTAATGTCGTACGCGTGGGCTCGCTAGATGAAGCGATTCAATTAATTAATGAACATGAGCTAGGAAATGGCGTTACGATTTTCACAAATGATGGCGCAGCAGCTCGTAAATTTACAACGGAAATTGATGTCGGTATGGTAGGTGTCAATGTACCAATTCCAATTCCAGTTGGCTATCATAATTTTGCAGGCTTCAAAGGTTCGCGTTTTGGTGAAGGACATATGTTTGGACCAGACCAAGCACGTTTCTTTACGAAAACAAAAACAATTTCTGAACGTTGGGCAGCACCTGTAACAAATGCTTCTACATTTGCCTTCCCAAGTAATAGCTAAGTCTTAATCGTGATGGGGGATATAGACATGATTCAAACGAAAACAACTTTTACAGTATACTCACCACCAACTTTGCTTTACGGAAAAGGCGCTTTTGAAGAGGTAGGAGCACAGGCGAAAAAGCTAGGGACAAAGGCGCTTATTGTCAGTGATCCGATTATGGATAACTTAGGTTTTGTCAGCAAATGTGCGGCGTTATTGCAAGAGCAAGGGGTAACGTCAGTGTCCTATTTAGGGGTAACTTCAGAACCAGTCGATACGTATGTGACAGAAGCACTTGATGTGTTGCAACATAATGCCTGTGACATCATTATTTCCGTCGGTGGTGGCAGTTGTATCGATACAGCAAAAGCGGTAGCAGTTGTTGCTACAAATGGTGGCTATATCGGCGACTATATGAATCAAAAAAAGCTAGCAAATGAAAATCCTATTCCACATATCGCCATTCCAACGACAGCAGGCACAGGTTCAGAGGCGACGAATGCAACAGTTATTACAGATACGACAAACGATATCAAAATGATGATTAAGCAACCAGCCTTTATGCCGAATGTTGCCGTTGTGGATCCTGTGTTAACGTTAACGTCACCGCCAGCTATTACGGCTGCAACAGGGATTGATGCATTAAGTCATGCGGTGGAAAGCTATTTATCTAGGCTAGCACATCCGTATACAGATATGCTTGCATTATCGGCGATGAAGTTAATTGTGGAAAATATGCTAACGGTGTATGAAGACGGTAATAATCTTGATGCACGTGAAGCGATGGCACTTGGCTCGATGCAGGCAGGACTATCATTTTCCAATGCTTCTGTCGCGTTAGTACACGGCATGTCCCGTCCGATTGGTGCACTATTTCACGTACCACACGGCATTTCCAATGCGATGCTACTGCCAGCCGTCCTTGACTATTCCAAAGATGCTTGTGTCGAGCGACTTGCGGATTTAGGAACGTTCTTTAATAAAGAAGGACTTAATATGACACAGGAAGAGTCAGCTAATTTTGCGATTGAGTCGATTAAGGAGTTATGCAAAAAGATGGATATAGGCAACTTAAAGGACTGGGGAATTGATGAACAGGCATTTTACGAGGCGATTCCGAAAATGGCAACCGATGCACTCGCAAGCGGCAGCCCAGGAAACAATCCGAAAGTGCCAACATACGAAGAATTAATGGAACTATATAAAGTTGCGTATCATTATGAATTTTAACAGCTTGCAAGTAAGAATCTGCTCTCTAGCTGAGGGTGGGTTCTTTTTATTTTATAACCATTGATTTTGCTAAAAAATCCGCTAAAAACCGGCTATTTTTAATGAGAAATGGACGTTTTTATTCGAAAAAAGCGCTTGACAAATAGAGTGTGTGATAAAAAAGAGAGAAAATTATTAAAAGATACGTTCGTCTGGAGAACCGAAATCTTTACGAATGGACTTATTATTTGATGGAAAATGAAGCTTTTTTTGAAAAAGTGAAGCATGAGCAAAATGAGTCTTATTGATTTATGTCTATTAAAAAAATGCGTGTAACAATTTTTTATGATAAAAAATTCACAAGCACTTAAAAATTTTTAACAAAAAAGATTCGCTCATACTTTTAAATCGTTAAATCATCGAATTAGCAGGATTCGTATACAACATATTTTAAAATAAGTGCCAATTAAGATAATAGACCTAGGAAATGACATTTATTTATAAATAAGTCGTATATCGATTCTGCTAATTGGCCTTTTTCGAGTAAAAAAATTTTAGCTTTAACAATTGAAAGTAAAAAAATTCACGCTTGCTGTAAAAATTGCATATACAAATTTATTAGTAATAAGATTAGCCATTTGTACTTTAAACGAAATTATTTTTTTATATGTTGGCTGTTTACGTATGATTTATATACAATCAACTTTTTTAACTCTATGAATATTAATAATAAAAAAGTGTTTATATTAATATATGAAGATATTAATGAATATGAAAAAAATAATATTTTTTTATTAAAAAGTATTGACCTTCAGTAAAAAAGCCTGTAATA
>JBJEFO010000198.1:9954-14107 GCA_051874135.1 Lysinibacillus sp. | reverse complement strand
CATTCATAGCCGATTGAACGGCTTTCTCTGTTCGTACAACAAACGCTGCAAGTTGACCACGTGTGACGTATGATCCGCCATCAAATTGGGTTGCTGTTCTTCCTGTTGTAATGCCATTTGTATAAAGTGCCAATACATAGGCCTTATACTCCTCAATCACATCGGTTAACGGCATCGTCGCTCCTTCTGGTGATCGTAATTGAAATGCGTTTACAAGCATTTTCGCTAGATGATTACGCTGAATAGGTTCATTCATACGGAACGTACGATCCTCATAACCACTAATAATGCCCGCTTGTGCTAATGCAGCAATGGCTCCGTAATAGGGATTGCTAGGTAACACATCCGTAAATCCTGGATCCACTACATTCTTCGTATCTAGCCCTAAAATACCGGCCAAAATTTTCGCCATTTGTCCACGTGTTGCCACTTGATTCGGTTTGTAAGTGCCATCTTCATAACCACTCAAAATTCCTCGCTCGGCTAATTCTCGCACGGCGTCAGCGTAATAGGCGGAATCCGGCACATCTGGAAAGGTGGCTGCTTTTGTGTAAACTGGGGCAAAAACAGGCACAGAACTGACAGCTAAACTGAGGCCTACTATTGCTTTTACATAATTATTATTAATGCCCATTTTTCTCTCCTTTTCTCATAATATTAATTTTGAAGCAGTCAAACTTCCCTTTCATACCTTAATCCAGGAATATTAAATTTAGGTTAAATAACCAAAAATTATATAATAAGCACTATTCATTGTTATTTCGGATAGGAAACATAAAAATAGCACCTCCGATACGCCTATAATATCGGAGGTGCTAGCTTGCTAATATACGTTATTTAATTTAAAGAATTTAAATTATGTTTGAAAAAAGAATTTGTAGACAAGTAAAGAATAGAAAGCATTGAAGCCCTAGAGCCTCAACACTTTTCGATTAGTACATTTTCATGTACATGTCACGTTCCCATTGGTGTACTTGTGTACGGAACATTTCACATTCGATTTCTTTTGCTTCTTTGAAGTTGTCGTAGATGTGTTCGCCTAAAGCGTTTTTCACTACTTCATCTTGCGAAAGAAGTTGTAAAGCTTCATCTAAAGAAGCTGGTAAGTTGTCGATACCGTTTGCTTTACGCTCTGTTTCGCTCATTACGTAAATGTTGCGGTTGATTGCTGGTGGTGGTGTCATTTTTTGACGGATACCTTCTAAACCAGCTTCTAAAATTACAGCCATCGCTAAGTACGGGTTAGCAGATGGGTCTACTGAACGTACTTCTACACGAGTTGAAACGCCGCGAGAAGACGGGATACGAATAAGTGGTGAACGGTTTTGAGCTGACCATGCTACGTAACATGGCGCTTCATAACCTGGCACTAAACGTTTGTAAGAGTTGATTGTTGGGTTAATTACCGCAGTGAAACCTTTCACGTGTGCAAGAACCCCTGCCATGAATTGCATAGCAGTTTCAGATAAGCCAAGCTCTGTAGACTCATCGTAGAATGCGTTTTCTTTGCCTTTGAATAAAGACACGTTAAAGTGCATACCTGAACCCGCTTCACCGAATAACGGTTTTGGCATGAATGTTGCATGTAAACCGTGCTTACGTGCAATTGTTTTTACAACAAGTTTAAATGTTTGGATGTTGTCACATGCTTCTACAGCATTTGCATATTTGAAGTCGATTTCGTGTTGACCAGGAGCAACCTCATGGTGAGAAGCTTCGATTTCAAAGCCCATTTCCTCAAGCTCTAACACGATATCACGACGGCAGTTTTCACCAAGGTCAGTTGGTGCTAAGTCGAAGTAACCACCATGGTCGTTTACTTCTAAAGTTGGTTCACCTTTGCCGTCTAATTTGAATAAGAAGAACTCTGGCTCAGGTCCTAAGTTGAAATCTGTGAATCCTAACTCTTCCATTTCTTTTAATAGACGTTTTAAGTTTGAACGAGGGTCACCAGCAAATGGTGTACCATCTGGACGTGCGATGTCACAGATGAAACGTGCTACTTTTCCTTTTTCAGATGTCCATGGGAATACCATGAATGAATCATAATCTGGGAATAGGTACATGTCCGATTCTTCGATACGTACAAAACCTTCGATTGAAGATCCGTCGAACATCATTTTGTTGTCTAACGCTTTGTCTAATTGGCTTACTGGAATTTCAACGTTTTTAATTGTTCCTAAGATGTCCGTAAATTGTAAACGGATGAATTTTACTTCTTGTTCTTGCACTAGACGTTTAATGTCGTCTTTTGTGTATTTACCCACAATTCCACACTCCTAAAAGTTTAAGCTTCCGAGGTTATATCCCTCATAATGTATAATTCACACGCACTTATTGGTAAAAGCGTGATAAATCCCCTTGACGTAATGATGTTTTTTGCATGCGTTGTGCTTGACGCATTTCTTCACGCAAAATTTTACGTAATTCGCCGTCAGTAATTTCTTTTGCTTCTGTTTGAACTGTTGGATCATTTTTCATTGCAAACACTTTTTTAATGCCTGCCATATTTACACCTTGCTCTAGCATATCTTTAATTTCTAGTAATGTATCGATATCATTTAAGCTAAACATACGGCGATTTCCTTCTGTACGGTGTGGCTGAATTAAATCGTGCTCTTCATAATAACGAATTTGACGTGCTGTTAAGTCTGTTAATTGCATGACAATACTTATAGGTAATAGCGGCATCGTTCTTCGAATTTCACTACTCATTTAATTCACCTCCCTTATCGTTATATTACTCGCTGTAACGAACAGTGTCAATCGGATGTAAGAAAAACTAACATAATTAAGAAAATGAGCGCAATTTTTTGCATAAAATAGCAAATAATCAGTTTTTTCTTGCACTTTCTACACAGAGACTCATATGAATATTAGTATATATTACAGTATATGTAAATAGAAGCACCTCAAAAAAAGATGCTTCTATTCATGAAAATTCTCTATTTGATTAATATTGTATTTGCGTGCAATCGAGAGAATTGTACCGCGCAATGCTTCTAGTTGGCCATTTTCAGCAAGTTCAATGGATTCTCCATCTTCCATTATAAATGTATAACGATTAGTATCCTCTTCAAAAACGTCGTACACCATTTCGGTCATGTCTTGCCAATGATAGTTTTTCACATCTCCATACATGTTCATTTCAATGCCGTCATCTTGAATCGCGATATAGCTTCGTTGCGATTGGCTAAATGCAAAAACAGCGCCTACTATTAAAATAATGCCTAGCATGTATGTCATACGTTGACGCTTCCATGCAAAGAGCAACAGCATAACGATTAAACAAGCAAAGCCAACACCGATTAATACAAAGTTTCGCATTGGAATAATTAGTTCGAGATGATTGATATTGATATAAACCGTCTCTGAATAAATAAGTGGTACAAAAAACATAAAAAATGGTGCTAATAATAACAGTGCTACAGCAAAGACAATAAACTTCACTTGTGGACTAGTTGCATGTTGCATAAAACTCCCCCCTTTCATATGTTATACGAACATACTAAGAGAAGAGTTTCATTTTTCTTACAATTGTTCCATATATAAATCCAACATCGTTTCATCCAATGAGCCGTTAATTTTTAATTGAATGATTCCTTCTTCATCTAAAAAATATGTACTCGGAATATTGATGACTTCATAAGCTTTCGATACATCGCCTGTTTTGTCTAGAAGTATCGGGAATGTTAAACCGTATTCATTGACAAAGTCTGTTATTTTTTCAATCTTGCCGTCTTTATGCGTCATATTAACCGCTAGAACAACGACATCTTCGTTTTGTGCGTCATACTCCTCGAACACAGGCATTTCCTCTCGACAAGGTTCACACCACGTTGCCCAGAAATTGACGATTACTTTTTTCCCTTTTACATCTTCTAAACTAAGCGGTTCCCCATCTAACGTTTCTAATTTAAATTGAGGTGGTGTATCGCCTTGCTCTAGTCCTGTTCCTTCATCGGTTAAGCCGTACTGTGCCTCTGATTTGCTAAATGTATTCCATGCAACAGCACCTATTAATATGACAATGATGGCAATGCCAATCCATTTTTTCATAAAAAAACACCTCCACCCCTAGCATAGCACGGGGCGGAGGTAGATGTGTGAAGAATACGTGAAATTATAGGGGATGTGAGGGAAACGCACATAT
>JBJEFO010000198.1:0-9854 GCA_051874135.1 Lysinibacillus sp. | reverse complement strand
AAACGCACATATCACCATGAAATTCGCACATATCCCGTCACTTTTCGCACATAAAAAAACTATTTCAATTTCTGTACAGCGCTACAAATTGCATATTTCACATGTTCATATGTTAAACCGCCTTGGATAAACGCTGTAAATGGTGGGCGGATTGGGCCGTCTGCTGTTAGTTCAATGCTTGAGCCTTGTACGAATGTGCCTGCTGCCATAATGACGTCATCCTCGTAACCTGGCATATACGCTGGCTCCGGAGCAAAGTGTGCATTGATTGGTGAGGCGGCTTGTATTTCACGACAAAATGCAACCATTTGATCAGCCGTTTGGAATGATACGGATTGAATTAAATCCGTGCGGGCTTCTGTATAATGAGGTGATGTAATCATACCTACTTCCTCAAGCATCGCTGACGTAAAAATTGCGCCCTTCAAGCTTTGCGCAACCGTGTGTGGTGCCATAAAGAATCCTTGATAAAAATCAGCTAACGTATTTAACGTCGCGCCTGCTTCTGCACCGATACCAGGTGAGGTCATACGATATGCGCATTTTTCAACTAAATCCGCGCGCCCCGCAATATAACCACCGATTTTTGCTAAACCGCCGCCAGGATTTTTAATGAGTGAACCTGCCATTAAATCCGCGCCAACTTCTGTCGGTTCGTACGCTTCAACGAACTCGCCGTAGCAGTTGTCCACAAAAATTACCGCTTGTGGCGCGATTTCGCGAATGCGTTTCGTCATATGTGCAATTTGCTCAATTGTGAATGATGGACGTGTCGCATAGCCTTTTGAACGTTGAATCGCAATCATTTTCGTATGTTCATTAACCGCAGCTTTCACACCGTCCCAGTCAATTTCTTTATTATTAATTAAATCTACGTGGCTGTATTTAATATTAAAATCTTTTAATGAGCCCGTATCCTTTTCACCACCATCGACAATCGATTGCAACGTATCGTACGGTTTCCCTGTAATATAGACAAGCTCATCTCCCGGACGCAACACACCGAAAAGGCTAAGCGTAATCGCATGTGTTCCTGAAATAATTTGCGGACGTACGATGGCAGCTTCTGCACCGAAAACTTGCGCATATACACGCTCTAAATTATCGCGACCTTCGTCATCATATCCGTAACCGCTCGACGGATGGAGATGATAGTCACTCACTTGATTATCCTTAAATGCTGTTAATACTTTTTGTTGGTTGTAAAATGCCATATCATCCGCTTTTTTATGATAAGGGCGAACTTGTTGTTCTATTTTTTCTGCTAACGCTAATGTATCGTTTGTTAAAATAGTTTGAAATGCCATGTTGAAGACTCCTATCTTTTCTATTTCCTCTACCATCTTAACAATTAAAGAAAATGCGTCAACTATTTCATATTGCCGAACATCTAAAAAACTGCTATTCTCTATAGGAATATTGTAGAAAGGTATGTAATTATGGCTTGGGATGTTTTTAGTATCATCGGCACACTTGCCTTTGCTTTATCTGGTGCAATTGTTGCGATGGAAGAAGAATATGATTTATTTGGTGTATACTTACTAGGCATTGTCACGGCTTTTGGCGGTGGTGCGATCCGAAATTTACTAATTGGCTTACCGGTTTCAACGTTATGGAATCAAGAAATGCTCTTTCAAATTACGTTAATTTCAATTACGCTTTTTTTCATTATACCTCATCATTTAATTAAGCATTGGAACCGTTGGGGAAATTTTACCGATGCGATCGGACTTGCTGCCTTTGCAATTCAAGGGGCGATGCATGCCGTAAGATTAGAGCTTCCACTTAGTGCAGTCATTGTATCAGCTATTTTAACAGGTTGCGGTGGCGGTATCATACGTGACTTGCTCGCTGGTCGTAAACCCCTTGTATTACGGGACGAAATTTATGCACTATGGGCTGCAATTGCTGGACTAATTATTGGTTTACAATGCCCACCAGCAAATGACTGGTTCTTGTATTTACTATTTGGTACTGTACTGTTCTTCCGTTACCTTTCATACACAAAAGGATGGCAACTGCCTCGTAAAAAACTGTCTATAAGTAAATAAGTATGAACAAAAGGCGCAACGAAAAATCGTTGCGCCTTGTTCATTATTTAAACTCTAATTCTCCGTCGTACGCCATCATGCCGCCTTCTAAGTTTGTCACATCGAAGCCTTGCTGTGCTAAATATTCACAAGCATTGGCACTACGTACGCCACCCTTACATACAACAATATACGCTTTAGACTGATCTAATTCAGCTGCACGTGCCGGAATATCACCAAGTGGAATATTTGTCGCACCAGGAATCATTCCGTGTTCAACTTCAAAATCTTCACGTACATCGATAATGTTTAAATCTTCATTTGCATCTAATAATTCTAATAATTCATCTGTTGTCATTGATTTCATGACTTAGCCCCCTCAATCATCATTCCTTGTCATTATAAGGGAAATGTGACTCGGTTGCCACTATGAAAAACAAATTATTATTCCTCATCGCCCGTAACTGGTACTTGTTTCGCTGGAACAAATGTTGAAATAGCATGTTTGTAAATTAAATTTTGCTTACCTTCTGATTCCAATAGCACCGTAAAATTATCATACGATTTCACTAATCCTTTTAGCTGGAATCCGTTTAGTAAGAAAACTGTTACGAAAACATTGTTTTTTCTTAAGTAATTTAAAAATGTGTCTTGTAAGTTAATTGATTTCACGTGAGCGCCCCCTGATACTTTATATTTCTATAGTACTAAATATTCTCCATTAATATAGGGATTCCTTTATTTTTAGAAAAAAATAGAAGAATTTTTTAATTTTTGAATATCACTTGAAATCCAGTGGACATCCATTTTATTACGGAAGTACGTTAATTGCCGTTTTGCATAACGTCTGGAATTTTGCTTAATTTGGTCAATCGCCTCTTGTAATGTACAAAGACCATCAAAATAAGCAAATAACTCTTTATAGCCGATCGCTTTTACCGCCTGTGTATCACGAATACCTGCATCATAAAGCGCTTTTGCTTCTTCAAGCAAGCCTTTTTCCATCATCATATCTACTCGTAAATTAATACGTTCATATAATTTCTCTCGGTCCATATCTAGTCCTAAAATAAGATGGTTATACATAGGCGTATCCCCGCGATTATGTTCTTCATCCGCTTTAGATGTACCGCTTAGCTCGACCATCTCTAGCGCACGAATGACCCGGCGCGTATTGTTTGGATGAATCGTTTCCGCTGTTTTAGGATCAAGTTTAGCTAGGCGAGCATGCATCGCGTCCGGACCTATTTTTTCAAGCTCCAAGTAATATGCTTTTCTAGCTTCTTCATTTACTTCTTCTTTTGTGAAGTTGAAATCATATAAAACAGACTGAACATACAACCCTGTCCCACCAACAATAATTGGCAACTTTCCGCGGGCTGTTATTTCTTCTATCTTTGCCCTTACAAGCTGTTGATATTCCGCTACCGAAAAATTTTCTGTCGGTTCCTTTATATCAAGTAAATGATGTGGTACGCCTTGCATTTCCTCTTTCGTAATTTTCGCTGTCCCGATGTCAAGCTGTTTATATACTTGCATCGAATCGCCATTAATAATTTCCCCATCGAGCCATTTCGCTAGCTCAATGCTTAATGCTGTTTTCCCTGATGCGGTAGGACCAATAATGGCCACTACGTCATAGTTTTTGTTCATGTTTTAACCACCGTTTAATTACTTCGTATACTTGTTCTTTATTTGTTTCCTTTAAGATTTCATGGCGCATCCCTTCAAATAAATATACACACACATTTTCTAGTCCTGCTGCTGTTAATTGTTCAGCTACTTTAAAAACCCCTGTTCCATAATCACCGACCGGATCATCACTGCCGCTAATGAGCAGTACGGGTAAATCCGGTCGAATGCGCGCAATTTCTTCTTTTTGACTAACTAACTGAATGCCATACGTTAAATCAGCAAAAAACTGATTTGTGGCGATAAATCCGCATTTCGGGTCATCGATATATTTTTGAACTTCCTGGGCATCACGAGTTAGCCAATCATACACTGTGCTTGGATTCAGGATGGATTTATTGAAACTACCGAAGCTCAAGTCATGCATCATATAGCTCGGTACATTTTTTCCCTGTGTTTGTGCAAGCACAGTCGCCACCCGATTGCCGATTGCATGAAGCGATGTTGCTGCTCCTGTCCCACATAAAATGACTGCTTTCACTGTCGTACTAAATAATTGTACATAACGTCGTGCGATAAAGGAGCCCATCGAATGGCCGAATAGTATCATTTGCGGTAAATTACGATTTTTACGGATAAGTTGTGTCACTTCAAAAACATCTCGAACAACGCGCTCAAAGCCTTTTTGTTGTGCAAAAAAACCGAGCTGTCCACCACGATCAACGGTTTGTCCATGCCCTCGTTGATCATGCATCGAAATGAAATAACCCATCTCGGCTAATTGCTTAGCATATGCATCGTAACGTCCACAATGCTCTGCCATTCCGTGCAAAACATGAATATGACCTTTTGGCGTGCTTTCTGGTTCATATAGTGCAACATACAATTCTTGGCCGTCACTCATCTTTAAAAACTGCTCTACCTTTTCCATTCAATCCCCCTCTTTTTACATGACACGCTTGAACATTTTTTCTACTTCATATGTCGAGAAATGCACAAGTACAGGGCGTCCGTGCGGGCAAGTAAACGGGTTATCTGCCGCGCGTAGGTCGTCTAGCAATCGAACCATTTGTTCCTTTGTTAAATAATAATTTGCTTTAATAGATTTTTTACAGCTCATCATAATCGCTGCTTCTTCACGTAGCTTTTTCACATCCGCTTTTTTTGTCGTTAACACTTGCTCAATTAACTCTTCGATAATCTCTTGTTCAAATCCTTTAGGGAACCATGTCGGATGTTCACGCACAACAAATGATCCATGCCCGAATTCTTCTAAAAATACGCCAACTTGTTCAAGCGCCCCGCGATGCTCTTGTAAAACGAGCGCCTCATCTGCAGCATAATGGAATGTTAACGGTAGCAATAAAGCTTGCCGTTCATTCGGATTCACTTCGCCAACTTTGTCACGGAAATACTCGTATTTAATCCGTTCTTGCGCCGCATGTTGATCAATTAAATAAAAGCCATCTTCCATTTGTGCCACAATATATGTCCCGTGAATTTGACCAACTACTTCTAATTGCGGGAACGGTTCTTTCTGTTCTTCTATAACAGGCTCTAATCGTTCTGTCACTTGTTGTGTTTGCTCCACTACATGTTGTTCTTGCGGCAATGATTCAACAGTAGTATTTATCGTTTCTTGAACAGGCTCTTCTGTTACAGAAAATGACCTTGGTTCCGGCATGACAAATTCCGTTTCTCGTACAATCGGCTGTTGTTCATTTAGTTTACTAACAATATCGTCCATCTTTTGTGTATTAAATGACGGTTGCTTCCATAAGTTTATTTGCTCGGACGGAAGCTTTACCGGCTTTTCTTTTTTCTCCACTTGTGGTACACGAATGACGCCACGAATAGCCGAACGAATCGTTTCTTCGATAAGCACGAGTAGTTCTGGCTCTTTACTTAAACGCACTTGATGTTTCGCCGGATGGACGTTTACATCGGTTAACTGTGGATCTCCTTCAATATAAAGCACGACAATCGGATAACGCTCAATCGGTAAATACGTATGATAAGCATCTACAATCGCCTTTTGCACGAGATAATGCTTCACCCAGCGCCCATTTACAAATAGCGACATATAGTTTTTTGAAGCGCGCGTTACTTCTGGCAACGTTGCATAGCCGTGTATTTTATAATCATTAGACTGTCCTTCAAAGGCGAGCATTTTTTTTGCATTATGCACACCGTAAATTGCCGCTATCACTTGCTGTACATTGCCACGACCATTTGTATGAAGAAGCGTTTGACCGTTATGCACGAGCTTAAATGAAATTGTCGGGTAGCCAAGCGCTAAGCGGTTTATTAAATCAATCGTATGTCCTAGCTCCGTCTGAATTGTTTTTAAATATTTTAAACGTGCAGGCGTATTATAAAAAAGCTGAGCTACTGTAATATCCGTTCCTTTTCGAAATGCAGTCGGCTTTTGCTCCTTTACATGTCCGCCTTCTAAATATACCTCGATACCGCTATTCGTACCGTCCGATGTTTTTAGCGTTACTTTCGAAACAGAAGCAATCGATGCTAATGCCTCTCCGCGAAAACCGAGTGTACGAATGCGAAACAGATCTTGTTCTTTTTCAATTTTCGATGTTGCATGGCGTGCAAATGATTTCAATGCATCTTCTTCATCCATTCCACTTCCATTATCGACAACTTGAATACTCATCAGACCTGCTTCTTCTAAAAACACTTCAATGGACGTACTGCCTGCATCAATCGCATTTTCAACAAGCTCTTTAACAACAGAGGCTGGGCGTTCAACTACTTCACCGGCTGCGATTTTATTGGATAAAAATTCATCCATTATTTGAATGTTGCCCATCTGTGTACCCCCTTACTTTCCGTTCACTAGTTTTTGTTGTAGCTCATACAATAAATTCATTGCTTGCATTGGCGTAGTGCCCATTACATTGCATTTTGAAAGAGCTTCAAGTACTTCTTTTTCTTGTGGTGAAATTTCTTCAATCGGTGCAAACAGTGATAATTGTAAGTCTTCCTCTTGCGGTGCTTGTTTTTTAACCGTTTCTACTTGCTGTTGTACAGGGGCTACTATTTCGCTAGCTTGCGTTGGCGTTTGCTCCTGCGCTTCAAATTGCTCAAGTAAAATGCGTGCACGGTCAATAATCGGTGCTGGCATTTCCGCAAGTTCTGCTACATGCACCCCGTAACTTTTATCCGCTGCACCTGGCTTTACTTTATGCAAGAACACAACGCGTCCATTTTGCTCCGTTGCAGAAACGTGCACATTTGTTAAACGTTCTAGTTGCTGCTCTAAGTCTGTTAACTCGTGATAGTGTGTAGAGAATAATGTGTTCGCACCGATTTCTGTATGAATATACTCCATCATCGCTTGTGCCAAACTCATCCCATCATAAGTTGATGTACCACGACCAATTTCATCAAACAGCATTAAACTATTTTTCGTTGCATGTGTAATCGCATGTTGTGATTCCATCATTTCTACCATGAACGTCGATTGCCCTGCCGCTAAATCGTCCGCAGCCCCGATTCGTGTGAAAATTTGATCTGTAATCGGTAACTCCGCCTCGGCTGCCGGAACGTAGCATCCGATTTGCGCTAAGATGACAATTAATGCAACTTGACGCATATACGTACTTTTACCAGACATGTTCGGCCCCGTAATGAGCATCATATTTTTCTCTTCCGTTAGCACACAGTCATTCGGCACGTACATTTGCTTACCGAGCATTTTTTCTACGACCGGGTGACGACCGTCAATTATTTTTAGTGCACGTCCTTCGTGGAATGTCGGTTTTGTAAAGCGATGTTTTTCCGTTACGACTGCAAAGCTCATATAAACATCGAGTTCACTAATGGCGGATGCTAACGCCTGTACACGCGGAATATATGCCTTTAATTGTTCACGCAGCTCAACAAATAAATCATATTCAAGCGCTAAGCTTTGTTCTTCAGCATTTAAAATTAACGCTTCTTTTTCCTTTAATTCCTCTGTAATATAACGCTCAGCATTTGCTAACGTTTGTTTGCGCTCATAACGAGTAAGGTCTGCTTTACCGATATGAGATTTTGTAATTTCGATATAATAACCAAACACACGGTTATAGCCGATTTTCAAATTATTAATACCTGTTAATTGACGCTCCTTTTGCTCTAACTGCATAATCCAATCTTTACCGTTACGAGAGGCGTAACGCAGTTCATCTAGCTTTTCATTATAGCCGTCACGAATGACATCGCCTTCTTTAATCGTAATTGGCGGATGATCAGTAATTGCATGAGCAAGTAACGCTTCAATATCTGCACACGTATCAAGTGCCTGTCCGAGCTGCACGAGCGTTTCTTTACCACTTTCAAGAAGCTGTGCTTTAATCGCTGGTACTTGGCGAAGCGATTCGCGCAGCTGTGCTAAATCACGTCCACCAACATTGCCAAATGCGACACGCCCCGCTAAACGTTCTAAATCATATACTTGCTTTAACAGTTCCCTTAGTTCGCCGCGCACAAAAAATTCCTCAAGCAAATCTGTCACAATAGCGAGACGTGCTTCAATTGCCGTACGTGTTGCGAGTGGTTGATGTAGCCATTGCTTTAATTTACGTCCACCCATCGCTGTTACCGTTTCATCTAACAACCAAAGTAGCGTTCCTTTTTGATCGCCGCCACGAATCGATTGAATAAGCTCTAAATTACGTTTTGAATTTGTATCAATACGTAAATACTGTTTCGTTTCCGTAAACGTGAAAGCTTGTAAGTGCGAAAGAGAACGCATTTGTGTACGTTCAATATATTGTAATAGACGGCACGCTGTAGACTTTAATGCGTCCGGTAAATGTTCGATATAAACACTTGCCTTATGCATGTCCATTTCTTCTTGCTCAAGCGATAAAACGATACCCGTTGTTTCAGCCATTTCCGCCATTTCAAGTTGTAACTCTTGTGTCACAATGACTTCACGAATATTTAAGCTTTGCAATTGTTGAATACATTCTTTTGCACCGCCTTCAAGCATTTGCGCGTTCGCTTCGCCTGTTGAAACATCTAAATAGACAAAAGCAAGTTCATTATCGGACAGTTTTTCTGCTGCCGCTAAAAAGTGGTTCGTTTTACTATCAATGGACTTACCATCCATAATTGTACCTGGCGTAATAAGCTGGACAACCTCTCGCTTTACAACCCCTTTTGCCTGTTTCGGATCTTCCGTTTGTTCACAGACGGCGACTTTATAACCCTTTGAAACAAGTGTTTCAATATAATTTTTAGATGAATGATGTGGTACACCGCACATTGGAATACGATCTTTCCCACCTGCATCTCTGCTCGTTAATGTTATTTCAAGTATTTGCGATGCACGAACCGCATCATCAAAGAACATTTCATAGAAATCGCCTAATCGGAAAAATAGAAAAGCATCTTTATAATCTTCTTTTATTAATAAATACTGTTGCATCATTGGTGTATACATAATTTAACCTCTTTACTTTCAATAGTACCCTTCATTATAACAAGAAAATGAGCCTTCTCAAAAGTTTTTAAGAAGGCCCATTTCTGTTAATCAAATGATGATGAGTCGATAATCGAGCTACTTGAGCTACTAGAACTGCTGCTTGAGCTTGAAGATGAACTTTCATCAAATGTCCATTCTTCCTCGAAATCTAACGGATGAATTTGGATAACGACTTTTGTGTCACCGATAACTTCTACTAAAAATTCACGTTCAATCAATACTTTAATTTTCTCATTACACGGAGCGATGACTGCTTCTACACAGTTAGGTTGTTGCAATACACGTACTTGCACATCTTTTGAATCGCCTACTTCTTCATCTCGATAATGCAATTTTACGCGGTCACGATAAGGTACTGTTTCTGTAAATACTGCTGTTTTTGAGTGATTGTTAAATGCATACCAAATATTGATATCGAATTTCCCCGAAATATCAATAAAATTACCAACTTTTTTAGCTTGGTATTGATGGTTAATCACCCAGCAACCTAATATGTTAGTCGGTGTATTTGGTGGCTTTAATAGTTCCTCATGCTCCGTTCTTTTCTTCCCTTTAGCGATGACCGCCTTTGTTACAATTTGACGTAGTCTTTTCACCGACGCCTCTCCCTTCCTATTTCTCGCCTTATCATATGCGGCTCGTGCCTAAGATGTCACAAAAGAAAAAAGCGTTCTAGAAAGTCGAAATTTTCTAGAACGCTT
>JBJEFO010000197.1:0-14169 GCA_051874135.1 Lysinibacillus sp. | reverse complement strand
AAAAACGACCCTTTCACGATAGAAAGAGCCGTTTAAATCGTTCGTAGCCATAGTACACTACATAATTTTCAATTGGTTTGACTGCTACTTGTTGTTCTATTGTTGGTTGCTGTTGTTGCTGTTGCATTTGTAAAATCTGTTCGAATGTCAGTGGATTTGGCTCAGGCAATTGTGAAGCATTTAGTTGCATAAGTCCGCGCTCCTGTAAAAAGGCATTTGCCATCACCATATAGCCTTCCATATTCGGATGAACATCTGCTACGTTTGGTAAATAGCGACTTGTTTGCTCGCCAAATGACACATTTATAAATTCAGCATCATAAGCACTTGCAACGTTTGCTAATATGTCATTTAATACATCCAATTGCTCCGTTACACCCGCTAACTGCTCTTCATGTACACTTACGTAAGGGAAATAATACCCCATCACATAAACATCCGCATTTGGGGCGAGTTTATTAATCAGCTGTAAAAGTTCCATATAATCTTTGCGCGCTTTATTTAAAGCAAAATTCGCCGTTAGTTGTGAAAAACTAATCGTGCCTTGTTGTGGATTATGAGAAACAAGCGGCAATAAGTTGTTTGCACCTGCTGAAATAGTAATGAGCGTAGCATTTTGCAAAAGGTGCTGTGCTTCCTCTGTTTGCACGCGCTCTAATACATCTCCAACCGTGTATCCTGGAAACGCTAATTGCTTTGTAAATGACTGTAGCTGACCTGAGCGCATTAATTGCATTGCAATAAAGTCTGTATACCCTGCATCAATTTCCGTGTACGGTGTTTGTCCTGCTGCTAGTGAATCCCCTAACGCTACGTATACTTCCTTTGCCGAAGCAGTTGAAGTAAACAAAAAAGATGCAAGGAGAAGTAAATAAATTTTTTTCACCTTACACCCCTCCGAATTCATATTCGCTGATAAAATATCGAGAATCGCCGATAAAACCTTCCAATTCGCCGATATATATCTAAAATCGCTGATAAAACGCTTAAATCCGCTGATATATTATGTCAACTAATCTATTACTTAAAATGCCCAGTTCCCTTTGCGGAAAATTGGCTCCATCGTACCGTCCGCTAGTTCACCGTCAATATCCATCTCACCGCTACCAATCATGAAATCTTCGTGAGTAACTGATGTGTTAATGCCTAACGATTCAAGCTGACCTTGCTCAAGTTCACGACCGCCTTCATAACAAGTAGGATACGCTTCACCAATCGCTAAATGATTTGACGCATTTTCATCGAATAACGTGTTGTAATATAAAATATTTGATGCTGAAATTGGTGATTGATGTGGTACAAGCGCAACTTCACCTAAATAGCTTGCCCCTTCATCTGTTGTAATTAACTGTTGCAATAAATCATTGCCTACTTGTGCGTGGGCTTTAACGATTTTGCCTTTTTCAAAAGTTAATGTGAACTGATCGATAATATTGCCTTTATAAACAAGAGGCTTTGTATTTGAAACTGTACCGTCTACACCGTATTTCGCCGGCATTGTATAAACTTCCTCTGTCGGCATGTTCGCAATAAATGTTGTGCCCCCTGGTGTTTTACTACCACCCGTTAGCCATAAGTGCTTTTCTGGAAGTTCAATTGTTAAATCCGTGCCCGGTGCCTTATAGTGTAACGCTTTATAACGCTTTGCATTCAGCTGTGCTGCACGTTTTTCTAAGTTTGCTACATGCTCATGCCACGCTTCTACTGCATCGCCTTCACCGATACGAACCGTTTTAAAAATCGCATCCCATAATGCATCTACTTGTTCGTTTTCAGGTAAATTCGGGAAGACTTTTGCCGCCCATTTCGCAGAAGGAACCGCGATAATTGACCAGGCAATATCATCGTTCATTACTGCTTTTCTATAGTTTACAAGTGCCGCACCTGATACCTTTTGATGAGTAGCTAGCTTTTCCACCTCAATACCGGCTAATAAATCTGGATCAGCCGCATCAATCCATAATAGTGCACCGTTGCGCTCAATTAATTCTTCACGCTGAGCGACAATCCACTTCGGAAACTTTTCAAGTTCTTCGACAGTTGTATTTTCAAAAAATGCACGTTCGAAAACCGCATCCGTTAAGTTAACATGAACGCGACCTGCTCCTGCTTCATATGCTTTTTTCACAACTTCACGCGTAAACTCTAGCGTATCTGTCGTTGTATTAATTAAAAGGTATTGTCCCGGCTGTACGTTAACACCAATTTTGACAGCTAATTCGGCAAATGCCGCTAATTTCTCTGCAAACGTCATAAACTATTTCTCCTTTTTAAACGTTCTTTTTTCTTTCGTTTTACCGCTCTTTGCTTTATACGGCTTTTTACCGTCTTTCTCATTAGCTTTTTTTGGTGCCTTTTCGATTGTTTTCGCATTTCCTTCTACTAGTGCACCTTGTGACCAAACTTTTTGAACTGGCTTTGATGGTAAATCACGCGTTAACTTTTTGAAGTCTTTTTCATCGCGATAAGAAAGAAGTGTAATCACTTCCCCGTCAGCACCTGCACGACCTGTACGACCAGAACGATGCGTATATTGCTCTACTGAACGTGGTACATCTACGTGCACAACATGTGTAACACCTGTAATATCTAAACCACGAGCAGCGATATCCGTTGCGATTAAAATACGTGCCTCACCTTTACGGAATGCATCAAGCGCCTTTTTACGCTCTTCTTTTTTCATATCTGAATGCAGTGTAACAATTGGTGCCTCTTTATATTTTAGCTTCGTCTCTTTCATTAATACTTGATCGATATTGTTAACGAAGGCTAAACCGCGCAATCCTTCAATATTCGATAGGCGACGCAGTAAATCCGTTTTATCACGTTCTTCCACTTTAATATAGGAATGGACTACTTTGCCGAATTTCACCATATCTTCTGGCTTGATTTTGATACGAACTGGTTCGAACATTAAACGTTCTGCTACTAGCTCGATTTCTTCTGTAATTGTTGCAGATACAACGACTATTTGGCGACCCCAAGCAGCACCGTCAATAAATGACTTTACGACAACACGGTACTCGCGGCTAAGCAGTTGATCACATTCATCTAACACGATCGTTTCAATCTCTTTTAGCTTTAGCTTTCCTGCGCGGGCTAATTCGTTTAAACGACCTGGCGTGCCGACAACAATCGTCGGTTTTTTCTTTAATTTTTCAATTTGTCTCGCTGAGTTCGCACCACCGATTAATTGTTGCACGGTAATATTTGTACCAGCAGTCCATTCGCGAATTACTTCTACAATTTGCATTGCTAATTCTTGAGATGGTGCAACGATTAATGCTTGCGTTTGTTTTTTAGAGCCGTCTACTTTATTTAAAATTGGTAACACATAAGCAAGTGTTTTTCCCGAGCCTGTCGGTGATTCTGCTACGATGTCTTTTCCATTTAGCATAGCTGGAATCATTTCTTGCTGAATCTTCATTTCTGATTCAAATGACCATTTACTTTGTAACGTTTCATTTAATAATTCAATAGCTGACATTGTTTTTACCTACCTCTTTTATACTTGCGTTTAGTGTAACATATTTGTCTCTACAAATGAAAAAACCTGCCACAAGAGACAGGTTTAATCATGAAGTTCATAGCCACATGCTGTGATGGCTGATTCTGCTAGTACAATAAGCGAATCAATATAGCATGTGCTAAGCTTTAATTCTTTATTAACGATTGAAAGTTCCGTACAGCCTAAAATGATTTTGTCGCATCCTGTCATCTCTTGCTCGATTGGTGCCCACACATCGGTTGGCACGTCACGACCAGCCTTTACGTAATCGTAAATAACAGACATGACTTGCTGTTGAATAGTAGCGTTCGGTACAACCGGTGTAATACCTTGCTCCTCAAGCGCTGTTTGGTACACTTTCGTTGTTAGCGTGCCATCTGTTGCTAAAATACCGACACGTTTTGCACCAAGCTCTTTCGCACGCTTTGCCGTTTCACGAATCATATGCAATACGGGTACAGATGTCGTCGCTTGCAGTTCCTCATAAAATGAATGAGCTGTATTACACGGGATACAAATAACGCCCGCTCCATATTCAGCAAGTTTTTTTGCATCACGTTGTAAATACGGTACTGGATTTTCTTTTGTGTTATCTAAAATATACGCAGTACGATCTGGAATCGACGTATCATTGTCGATAATCGTATGCACGTGTTCTTGGTCCTTCTCTGCTTTCGTTCGACGTACAATCATTTCCCCGATTAGCATCGTCGCAAGAGGACCAACCCCACCAATAATGCCTAACGTTTTTTTCATTTACTCTGACAATCCTTTATTATTAAAGTATTTTTTATACTTGCGATAGTAATTTAAGCTATTTAACGTTAACTTTGTCCAACGCTTCGCATTCATATCTTGATTAAAGAATAGGGAGTTCGTATATTTACCTTCACGAATTAAGCTTTTTGCTTTTAGCTTTAGCTTTTCATTTGAAGCATATTTAAATAAAACACCTTTCGGGATAATCATCCATAAATGTTCATTTTCTGCATATGTTAAGTTTTGTTTAATATTCAGCATGTGGTCATCTGCTACGTATTTCATTAAGTTATAGCCAGCAGCTGTTACGTAGTAGCTTGAACGACCATTGCGCAAGTTAATTTCAAATAGCTTGTACTGCTGATCACGCACATCGTATTTCATATCGAAGTTCGCAAATCCTGTATAGCCGATATCTTCTAGGAAGAAGCGTACTTGATCCATCAATTCTTTGTCGTACGTTGTCACGATTGCAGCATAGCTACCGATTCCTTCTGGTGAATGCTCTTCTAAAATCGGATTACCAAGACACATTAATTTTACTTTTCCGTCTTTCCCAACATAAGCATTTAACACGCGCATGTACGAATCATCACCTGGAATAAACTCTTGTACAATCATCGTATCTTGATAGCTTGAGCTATAAATTGCTTTTAAAATAGCTGTTTTTTCTGCTTCATCATGTGCAATAAACACTTTCTTTTTACCAGGGAACGAACAAGCCCAGTATTCGACTGAATTCGATGCTTTTAAAATAATCGGATAGTCAAATGGCGGCGTAAATGTTTCGTAATCTTCAGCTGTAACCGTTGTTGTACCTGGATATTTAAAATTATACTTCTCGCATATTTTATAGAAGTTTTCTTTTAATAAAATTTCATCCATTAATGATTCATCAATATACGGTACAGTGAACCATTGTTGAAGTGCCGGCTTATTTTTAATGATTAGTTTGGCATAATCATCTCCGCATGCCAATAATAAAAGCTTTTTGTCTGGAAATTGCTTTGCAACCTTTTCCATCGCATCTACAAATACATCTTGGCTATTTAAGTTTTCAATTTGCTGGAAATTTAAAATACGACTATCTTGCGTAGCCGTTAAATGTGAGCGACCTAGCACTACCGGCTTTAATCCATACGCTTCATAAAAAGCACGTGCCATGCCATATGCGTTCATATCTGAACCTAATAATATTGGTAAAAATGGTTGTTCCTTCACTACCATTGTTTATTCAACTCGCTTTAATTTAATTATTTAATACTTAGTTTATCACATTTTTTGTAGTGGTCACACGGAAAGTCCCGCATATTTTTAATAGATTACTCTTTCATTTGTCCATTAAAAAAACTAGCATATTCAATAATTGAATATGCTAGTTTTTTAGTTTAAACCGCCTCAATAATTAATGCAATTCCTTGACCGCCACCGATACAAAGACTTGCAGCCGCATATTTCCCTCCGCGACGTTTTAACTCATAAGCGGCATTAATAATTACACGTGTACCACTTGCGCCAACTGGGTGACCAAGTGCAATGGCGCCACCGTTAACATTTGTTTTCTCACGGTCTAAGCCTAATGCTTTTTCAACTGCTAAATATTGAGCAGCAAACGCTTCGTTTACTTCTACAACATCTAAATCTTCAATACTTAAATTTGCTCGCTCTAATGCTTGTTTAATAGCTGGAACTGGACCGATCCCCATCACCGTTGGATCCACACCTGCTACTCCCCACGATACAATACGAGCAATTGGCTTTAGTCCATTGTCTTGCACGAATTGCTCACTTGCTACGACAACAGATGCCGCCCCGTCGTTAATGCCTGACGCATTAGCAGCTGTTACGGTGCCGTCCTTTTTAAAGGCAGGACGAAGCTTAGCAAGTGACTCCATCGTGCCGCCATCCTTTATATGTTCATCCGTATCAATAACAAGTTCACCTTTACGCGTCTTCACCGTTACAGGTACGATTTCTTCTTTAAACTTTCCTGCATCACGTGCTGCTGCGGCACGAGCATGGGAAAGTAGCGCAAATTCATCTTGTTCTTCACGTGAAATGCTATACTCTTCTGCTAATTTCTCAGCTGTCATCCCCATCCCGTTACCTGTGTATTGGTCTGTTAATGTTGCTGACAGCATATCGATAAATTTCAAATCTCCTATTTTTGCTCCACCAAAGCGTTGTTCAAAATTAGCATACGGTGATTGCGACATATTTTCAGCACCGCCTGCTAACACGGCATTCGCTTCACCAAGTAAAATTTGTTGAGCTGCTGTCACAACCGATTGCATACCTGAGCCACATAAACGGTTTTGCGTTAATGCAGGTACTTCTTGTGGTACGCCTGCATATAGCCCAATATGGCGTGCTAAATACGCTGAATTTGGCCCCGTCGTAATGACCCCACCATATACGACATGATCAATGTGCTCTGGTTTTACCCCTGAACGTTTTAGTGCTTCTACTGCTGTTGCTGTTCCGAGTTGTACTGCGTCTACTCCTGCAAATGAACCGCCAAATGCTGTAAAGGCTGTTCTTGCTCCATCTACGATATATACGTTTGTCATTTCTTCCATCCCCTTTGTTTTAATCAATTACGCCTCGGCGTAATTGCGTCCGGATTCAGCTTTGTGCTAGCACAAAGAACTCCATTCTGAATCCGTGACATCCGCCAGAGGCTTTAACTTCTTTCAGTCTGTATTTAAACACTAGCTGAAAGAAGTTAAACATTTTGTACTGGTCGTAATGTATGCTTTAATACTTTTCCAGAAGCGTTTCGTGGCAAGCTAGCAAGGAATTCTATTTCTGCTGGTACTTTGTATTTGGCAAGCTGTGTTTTCATATAATTTAAAATATCGGTCTCCGTTAGTGCCTGACCTTCCTTTAATACAACGAAAGCTTTTGGTACTTCCCCGTATACTTCATGCGGTATACCAACAACGGCTGCCTCTAAAATTTCTGGTATCTGATACAGCACTTCTTCAATTTCAATCGGATAAATATTTTCCCCACCGCGAATAATCATATCTTTCTTACGATCTACGATATACAAATATCCTTCATCATCAAAACGTCCTAAATCACCCGAATGGAGCCAACCATTGCGAATCGTATTGGATGTCTCCTCTGGATTGCGTAAATACCCTTTCATCACTTGTGGACCGCGGACACAAATTTCGCCTACTTCCCCGAGCGCTACTTCTTCGCCGTGAGCATTTAACAGCTTCACTTCAGTTCGCGCGAGTGGCTTTCCAACTGAGCCGATTTTCGTCAGTGCTGCGTCATCTAGCAAGGACGTTGCAGCCGGTGTATTTTCCGTTTGGCCATATAAATTTTGAACTGCGACATTTGGGAATGCTTCCTTTAAGCGCTTCACTAGCTCATATGGCATCGGTGCAGCACCATAACAAAATAGGCGAAGATGTTCAAAACTATAGTTTGAAAGCTCTGGTTTATTTAATAAAATGGCATACATTGCAGGCACACCAAAGAAAATTGTCGCTTCTGTTTCTACTAAATCGATTAGTGTACGGTCAGGTGAAAAACTATCTGCAATAATAACCGCTCCCCCACGATACATTGTCGGTACTGCAAACACATGACTACCGGCACAGTGGAATAACGGCGTACAAATATACATACGATCGCTACTCGTCATGTTCATCGACTCAGACCAGATTTTAGCTGTTTCGTACACATTACGGTGCGAAAGCATAACCCCTTTTGGTTTGCCTGTTGTCCCTGATGTATACATCACAACAGCTGTCTCATCTTCTTTTAATGAAATAAAATTGTCCGTTACACAAGAATCATCTTCTATAATGGCACGAAGATCTTGTAGATTTAATTCTTCTTCAAATCGGTAATTTGTCTCCTCTAGCGTTTGTGCTAATGCATCATCATAAAATAGCGCAATCGCTTCTGAATGCATAAAAATATAATCTACTTCTGGCGCTGCAAGTTTTGTATTAACCGGCATAATCGTACAACCAGCAAGCTGCACACCATAATACACCGCCATAAATAAATCGGAATTCAACATAAACTGCGCAATAATATCGCCTTTTTTATAGCCACGACTTTGTAAATAGCATGCTATTTTTCTAGCATTATTATAAAGTTCCCGATACGTCCATTCGTTATTTTCAAACACAATTGCTGTTTCTTCTGGTCTGTCGAGCGCATGCTGAGTTAATACATTTGTTACAAACATTTGAAGTCCCCCCGAATTTTAAAAGTCTCCAACTCCCTCAAAATGTATACCAGTCTTGAAACGAATTATTTTAAAATTTGTTTTGCAATGATGCCTTTCATAATTTCTGTCGTACCGGCATAAATCGCCGCAACCGGAATATCACGATAACGGCGCGCAATCTCGTACTCCTCCATATAGCCATAGCCACCGTGAAGCTGTAAACACTCACTTGCAACACGCTTCGCCATTTCACTAATCCACCATTTTGCCATCGATACTTCTTTTACAATGTCTTCACCTGCAATATGCTTTCGGGCGAGCGAGTTGACATATGTACGGCCAATATCAATCTCTGTCGCCATTTCCGCTAACTTAAACTGCGTATTTTGGAAATCTGCAATCCGACTGCCAAACGCTTTACGCTCCTTGACATAATTTGTTGTCAGTTTTAGCATTTCTTCCGCTTCAATTTGCACTTCAATCGCAACGATTAAGCGCTCTTGCTGTAGCTTATTCATTAAGTAATAAAACCCTTTCCCTTCTTCCCCAAGAAGGTTTTCCACAGGTACTTTAGCATCCTCAAAAATAAGTTCGCCTGTATCGGCTGAATGCATGCCAATTTTATCGAGTTTTTTACCACGCTTAAATCCGGGTGTTCCCGTTTCTACAACAAGCAAACTAATTCCTTTATAAGCAGGCTGTGCATGTGGATCTGTTTTGCAAACAACGACAACGTAATCGGCATTAATCCCATTTGTAATAAATGTTTTCTCACCATTTAAAATGTAATAATCCCCTTCACGTCTTGCTATTGTGCCGATACCAGCTAAGTCTGAGCCTGCTCCTGGTTCCGTCATTGCAACTGCTGAAATCAATTCACCTGTCACGCTTTTAGGTAGCCATTTTTGTTTTTGTTCTTCTGTTCCATACGCTTCGATATACGGTGTCACGATATCTGAATGCAATGAAATACCACTAGCAAGCCCTGCCCCCACTCTTTCAAGCTCCTCCGTTAAAATCATCGAGTAGCCGAAATCGAGTCCTAGGCCTCCGTATTGTTCACTTACCATCGGACATAAAAATCCATTGTCCCCAAGTTTCCGCCAAAACGAACGCGGAATATCTCGTTTTTGTTCCCACTCTTCAAAATAAGGATATGCTTCCTTATCAAGCATTTTTCTTAAAGACTTGCGAAACATTTCGTGTTCTTCTGTGAATATTTCCCCCATAACTTCTCTTAACCCCTTTAAAAATCAGAAAATTAAAACACATTAATATTTTAACAATTAATAACAGTTTATAGCAATTAAAATACTATACTTTCAAAAATGTACTTGATTAATAAGGAAAAATTTTTTTACTATAGTGATGGAAATGGAGGTTACAATGATGCAATATGCGCTACTTGGTGATTTACATTCAGATTTTAAAAATACAAAAGCTGTATTAAAACATATTCAAGAAATAGCCCCTCATGCAAAAATAATCGGTCTCGGCGATTTATATGAATGCATAATTGGTAAACGAAAAGCAGCAACATTAACGAAGCATGTCTCACTTGAGGAAGCAGCAGTTATAAAAAAGAAATTCACAAAACTGCTAACATTTCCGTCGATTATCGGCAATCAGGAAGAACGCATTGCGGCGGTCACAGGAAGAAAAGAGTTTTTACATTACGAAGAAAAAATTATTATCGAAAACGCGACCCTTATGCACGGTCATCAGTTTGAAATAGATGAAAATTTTCATGTCACATTCCCACCTTACGAAACACAATTATTATTTTTTGGACATAGCCACCGTGCAGCCATTTATATTAATGGTGTTCGTACAAAAATTGAATATAATAAACCGATATATGTCGGGGATCAAAAGCATGAAATTAACGTTGGCGCAGTGGTAGAATCACGGGATTGGTGTTTATATGATAGTGAGGAAATGACCGTGACGTTTTTACAAGCAAAAGAAAAATGATTCGAGTGCTTAGCTCGAATCATTTTAAAAGGGATTTTTTTTGTTCGATAATAATCGTTTGTAGCTCTTGTAGTTTTTCAATCACAATATACGATACATCTGAAAGCTGTTGTAAATATTCCTCAGCCTTAGCCTTTTCTCCGTAGTTATAGGCTGATACTGCTTTACGTGCAAGCTCGTGCACTTCCATATGTGGTTTTTCAAGCTCTTTAAACGCTCGTTCATTGCCGACAATTTCTTGCCCTTTGCCATAATACCATTGACCAAGACGCGATTCACGCGGGGAACCGATGTCACGTTCCGACATTTCTTCAAAGCCCAAAATCAAGTTATAAATTTTCCATCGCCATAATAGGTGATCCGTAATGGCTAGCTCGATAATATCCTCTTGTGAAATGATAAAGTTTTTCGAGATTGTAGTTGAGCGGTAATCATCAATCATTTTACTTAGTTTATAAATAGCCGCGCCCGTTTCGAACGTTATTTCTTTACTATGAACAGTGCTTTGTGCAATATTTTTGTTGCGTTCTGTAATTTCAGATGCTGACTCTGCCTGTGTACGTGTCATTTTTGCAATGCGTTCAAAGCGCGCTCCCTGAGTCTGCAATGTTTCATTTAGCTCAGCTAATGTTTTATAAATATGCATTGCATCCGACACACCTTCATGTAAATCTTGTGCAGATTTTTTAGTTAATTGATCGATATTGTTCGTTAGCTGTAATAATTCTTCGATATCATTATTAATGGATTCAACGGATGTTTTTGTACCGTCTGCAAGCTTGCGTACCTCTTCTGCAACGATAGCAAAGCCTTTTCCAGCTTCCCCGGCACGAGCTGCTTCAATCGAGGCATTGAGCGCAAGAAGGTTAGTTTGATCTGCGATTCCTTTAATTAGTTCCATTAATTTTGCCATGCTATTGACACGTTCTACTAACCGTGACACGTCTTGCTGTACGACTTGTTGACCTTCATCTGTATTTTTTAAGATATTCGTAACGTGTTGGAGTGAGGAAAGGTCGCTATTCAACTCTTCAAGCGACTTTTGGGTGTGAAGTGAAATATCACTAATTGATGACGCAATTTCTTCGATGCTATCGTCAAGATGCTCCATTAATTCAGAAGCCTGCACTACGTCCTGTTGCTGTACTTCTTGGAATTGGATAAGCCCTTTAATTTGGTCAAGCTGCGTGTTGTACTTAATAATTTCACCTAAACCATTTACGACCGAGCCACCTTGAATTTCTATGTAAGTTTCTACGATAATTTGTTGATCAATCGTCACTAAACTATCGTATGCTAATAAAATATCAAGCATTTCATAATTATTATTTTTACATCTTTTTACAATTAATGGGATGATTAATTGGTTAATTAATGTGTACGCTGAAAGCATCCAGTTTGGCAATACCCCGATGCGCGCATGCGTATAAGCGATTCGACGACGTCTAAATACATACTCAATATTTAGTTCATCTTCAAATAGACTTTTAAAGTGCTGATCGAACGTTATTTTTAATCGTTCTACGGAAGAATACTCATTAATAATTTGATTAAACTCAGGAATCTCTAATAAACGACTGTAAAAATTGTTTAAAATATATTCGCGGTTTTCCCTATAAATAGCATTTAATATACTTACAGACTCTCGCCGAATTTGTGACAGCGATAAAAAATCAAGTTTTTCCTTAAATCGTTCATTTGCTTGAATATCAGAAGAAGCATTTCTTGAAAAATATTCATAGTTCTCTAAATTTTTCTTTCTGAAGTTAAACATATTCCCTTCCTCCCAACACTTTAATTATTTACATTATATAACTAAAATACATAAATTTATCATAAATTATATATAAATCTTCATTTTATAGTACATGTAAAAAACGCCACGTAGAAACGTGACGTTTTTTTGTGAATCATCCAAATTTTTGACGATAGCCGCATTTACGGCAAAGCTCCTCTACTGCTTCCCTGCGAGAAAAACCATCTACTAAATTATTCGCACGATCGCTCTCCACAATATGTGAAAACGACTGCTCATTAACATTTCCTAAGTTAATGACACCTTCACCGTCTAAGCAGCAAGGAACGACTGTGCCATCTACTAAAATTGCAGCCTGACTGCGAAGTGCATGGCAAAATCCTTTTCCTGTATACTCTGGCTCTAGCAAGCTTGGCCATTTAAACTCATGATCTTGATTTAAATACACATTCGGTGCAATTTTTACACCTTTACCCGGTTCAACTCGTTCTTCGATTTTAAATGACAAATTATATTCTTGTTCAAGAATGTCTAATGTCTCAGCATTTTTACGACGATCCACATCTGTTTGATCATCACGCTGCAAATTCCATAAACGATATGAGAAAATAACATTATGCTCCCGCGCATCACGTACAAACTCTAAAATATCCCCTAAATATTTCTCACGATTTTCTGAACCTTCATGACCATCAAAGCTATGCAGTGAAAAGTTCATTTGACGAAGTGCCGGTTTACCGAGTAGCTTTTCACGTTGCTTTTTAATGAGCGTGCCATTTGTCGTAATATTTACTTTAAAACCGCGTTCATGGGCCGCATCAAGTAGTTGGTCAATTCGTGGATGTAATAGCGGCTCTCCTTTTACATGAAGGTAAATATATTTTGTATGTGGTCGAATTTGGTCTAAAATCTTTTCAAACTGTTCTACTTTAATCAGCCCTTTTGCACGTTGCGTGGGCGGACAAAAACTACAAGCCAAATTACAAACACTCGTAATTTCTATATAAACTTTTTTAAATGTTTTCACTCTAATTCACCTAGTCTTTTATTTTCACAACCTCTATTCTAACAGACTTTCCATAGAATTAGAAAAGGAGTGCTTCTTCCTTTAAAGACACCCCCTTCTATTAGCACTACATCTTGTAACTAGTCTAACTTCATCCCCTTAATGCCTAACCCTGCATCCTTTGTAAATGTAATAACACGGCCTTGATACTCGATACCGCCATCGATCGTTTCCTTCGCAAGCATTAATGGTGCATCAAAATCATAACGCGTAATGTTACGCTGGCTCGCAGCAAAATGGGCTGCAGCTGTTAAGCCAATCTTCGTCTCAATCATACTACCGACCATACACTCGACACCGTATGCTTCAGCCATTTTATTCATTTGCATCGCCTTATAAATACCGCCTGATTTCATTAGCTTTAAGTTTACAAGGTCTGCCGCGCGCATTTCTAACAGTCGCCTCAAATCAACTGGTGAAAACACCGCTTCATCCGCCATAATCGGCGTATACGTATGATCTGTTACATACTTTAATCCTTCAAAATTATGTTTCACGACGGGCTGTTCAATGAGTTCGATATTTAGCCCTGCATCCTCCATATGACGAATTGCTTTAACCGCCTCTTTTACTGCCCATCCTTGGTTAGCATCTAGACGTAGCTTTATGTCATATCCAACACGTTCACGAATCGCTTTTATCCGTGCTATATCGTCATTAATATTACCGATTCCGACTTTTATTTTTAATACATCAAAACCAGCAGCTACATATTCTAGCGCATCTTCTGCCATTTCATCTGGCGCATTCACACTCACTGTAAAATCCGTTTCCACCGAATCTCTATATCCTCCTAAATAACGATATAACGGCTGATTTACTTGCTGTGCGAGCAAATCAAAAATCGCCATGTCTAACGCAGCCTTTGCACTCGTATTACCGATAATTGTTTCATGGAGAATGGTAAA
>JBJEFO010000196.1:0-3257 GCA_051874135.1 Lysinibacillus sp. | reverse complement strand
TATATAGAGCAAAAAAAACACTTACATCAGGAGAATTCTTTTTGTTATAGTGAAAAACAGACTGGTCGGTATGTGGGGGTGTGCTGACGTATATGGATACTAAATCGCTGATCATTGACATCGCGACAAAGCTTTTTTCAGCAAAAGGGATACAAGGGTGTGGGGTTGAACGAGATATTGAAAGCATGCAATGTTACGAAAGGTTCGTTGTATCACCATTTCCCTAATGGAAAAGAAGAATTATTAATCGCTTGCTTGCAATCTTTGAATGAAGCGATTACGACGGATATCCAATCGATCTTCGGGAAATATCCGTCAACAATAGAGGCATCTCATGCCATACTTGAAAAACTGGTCATGAACTTAGAGACAGAAGGAACGATTACTGGCTATACCTTTAGCAGCATCGTCAGTGAAATGGCGACGGTAAGTGAGCCGGTACGGAATACGTGTAAAAATCTATATCAGAACATTCAGGAAATTTATCATCAAAAACTGATTGCCGATGGGTTTTCTCAGGAGTCTGCTGCCTCTGTTTCATTGATGTTGACACACCTAATTTATTGAAGGAGTTTTAAGAATTGAATAAAGAAATCAAAACAGGACCTATCATGGCCGCCCTTTTGGTGGCCGGATTTGTTGGGCTGTTCAGTGAAACAGCTTTAAATATTGCATTAGCAGAGTTAAGCCAAATTTTCGGTGTCAATGCGACAACCGTTCAATGGCTGGCGACAGGCTACTTTTTGACACTTGGTATTTTAGTGCCGGTAACGGGCATTTTAATGCAAAAGTTCACTACACGCCAGATGTTCATGGCGTCTTTAATTTTTTCCATAATCGGAACAGTGCTAGCTGCATTAGCACCATCATTTAGTGTGCTATTAACGGCGCGTGTCGTTCAAGCAGCAGGACTAGCGATTATTTTGCCATTAACACAAAACGTTATTTTTACCATCTTCCCACCGAATAAGCGTGGTGCCGCAATGGGCGTCATGGGCTTGGTTATATTAGCTGGCCCGGCATTCGGACCTACATTGGCAGGGATGATTTTAGATACATTATCATGGCACTGGATTTTCTGGTTTACAATGCCCTTCTTATGGTTCTCTATTATTTTTGGCTTTATCTATATTCCGAATGTCAATGAAATTCGCCAAGTATCGATTGATATTTTATCCGTAGTATTATCAACAATCGGTTTCGGTGGAGTCGTATACGGTGTGAGTGTCGGCGGAGAAAATGGCTGGACAAGCACAACGGTACTAGCAACCATCATTGTCGGATTAATTGCCTTAATCTTCTTTGCGATCCGTCAAACGAAGATGGAACATCCGATGTTAAATTTAAAGGCATTTAAATACCCGATGTTCGTATTAGGTCTTTCTATGAATGTCATCACATTCCTGAACATGCTGTCAATGCTCGTTATTTTACCAATGTATATGCAAATGGCACTCGTTGTTTCAGCGTTTGCGACAGGATTGATTATGCTTCCTGGCAGTCTATTAAACTGTATTTTGGCTCCGGTAATCGGGCGACTTTTTGATAAATATGGTCCTCGTGCGGTCATTACACCAGGAACAGTACTTGTCGTGATTGGCTACGGTTTATATGCCATGTATGGAACAGAAACAGCTCTATGGATGATGGTTATCACACATATCGTGATGATGCTAGGGATCGGTATGGTGCTTGCATCTGTACAAACGAATACATTGAATGCTCTGCCGAAGCAATACTATCCGGATGGCATTGCGATTACTCAAACATCTCAGCAGGTAGCCGGAGCAATCGGGATTGCCGTCATGGTTTCGCTTTTCTCGGCAAAACAAGACAGTTTCCTAAGTGCAGCAAATGACCTTCCAGCTTCTGCAGCTTCAGGCTCATCATTCGTCTTTACCATTAGCTTGGTCTTAGCCATCCTAAATGTAGTCCTTTCATTATTTTTGAAGAGAACATAATCATTAATATGGGTTGGGGCTGTCTCAAACTTCGAGATGGTCCCTCTATGCTTGTTTCGAATCTAACAAACAGTTTATTGATTATTTATTATATTTTTTAGAATAAAAATTTCTCGAATAAATGCACCTACAACGATTGAAGTTCCAATAACTCCAATTAATGATACAACCCTAACAAATTGAAGTGTTGAAAAAATAACTTGTAAACTAGACAAGATAATTATAATTCCAAACAAGATACAAAACATGATTAGCTGCTTTTTCTCCGTTTGTTTTTGCATCTCTTCACCACCTTTATTAAATTCCTCTACTCTATCTATTCTTTGCCAAGATCATCTTCGATTACGTATGAGAGGAACAATACTCTCCTCAAATTCTTTCCCGATGGATGCTTCGGTTTTTCTCTTCAAAGAACCTTTTATGTCATTGGGGTCTATATACACTTCATTCCCCTCGAAATCAGTTTCAAATTTTCGCATTGATTTCTTTAATGTTGTATTATTGGAATCAATAGCAGCCCTTATATTCGATTTCAATCCAAGATACTTAAGTCTCGGCATCTCTATTTTATTATCTTTCATTATGTTCAATACAAAATTATAATCGGCATTTAAACCTATTTCTCTTACTCCAAAACTATATAAAATCGTTCTAATATCAAGCATCTTGTCATTTATTCGCATTAATAAATCTTTATCGAGATACCCTTTTTCCCTCGTAACTTCCCTCTGCATATAACCTATTTCATAATAAATTTCTTCTAACTTCGGATTCATTTGTAATGTTTCTTTTGTTCCGATAATTATGCGATTAATAGAATCTTTTACACTCCCATCAACCTTTAAAAATGCTTGTTCATAATCCGTTAGCAACGTTAACAATTGTTTATAAGGTGTTGTATCCTTATACATTTGTGGTAATGTCTTTTTTATAAGCTCATCCATAATTGTATTGAAGTTCATAATCGGTATACCATATTTGACGGCTTCATTATACGGTAGCTCTTCACCGTTTTCGTTCAAAAACAAATACCCAGTTACACCTTTAATTGGCATCTCATACGAAACAACATAATAATGCTTATTGTTTTCTTTGTATGAGTAATCCCACAAGTCCCATTTTTCAAACAGTCTTTTGTGTTTCTTTATATTCTCTAAATGTCTGTCTGTGAGCTTTACATTGTTCATCTTTTTCACCTCTATATCTAAAAAACATTACAACAAATTATACATCAAAAGGAAGTAAATGGAAAATATTAGGTGTATAAAAAAATATAGCTATAAATCTCAATTATTC
>JBJEFO010000195.1:0-3283 GCA_051874135.1 Lysinibacillus sp. | reverse complement strand
ATTCGCGTCTCGCATGCCGAACGTGCGGTCAATACGAATGTATACATAGCAATATACGAGATTTTTAAGTTCAACTTATATAGTAACCAAAGTTTTTATTTCCTATGAATTCTTTCTTTTTACTTCTTATATAAGAAACAAATATAGCAATTTAGTTTTGAATGAATAAAGTGAATATTATCGTTTGAAAAATAAATGTCAACCATATTGGTTATTAAGACTTATATATTATAGCAATGCTCTTATTTTTTTCAATAATTTTTTTAGAAATATAAAGGTGATTAGATTAAAAGGCTCTTCTTATAAAAACGTAAAAATGCTCAAAAAAACTTTTATTCTCTGTTTAAATTGAATATTTCTTTGAATTTATATTTTTGATTGACAATATATTAGAATAGCTTTATATTATTCGTAGTTTCACATTACAAAATAAAGTTTCATAATGTGAAACTATTAATAGGGAGATTTTTATGATAGAGAAAGTAGTTATGTTTGGGGGAATTTTACTCAGAATAACAAACCTAAATCAAAAAAATCGAACAAGCCCAATTATTAGATGTGAACTACGGAGGTGGAGAAGCAAATGTAGCTGTATCATTATCGCAGTTGGAATTTGAAAGAAAAATTAGATGATACAATTACATTTTACGATTTAGATACACAACGTATTCAATTTGTTGTTAGTTTGAATTTCTTAAGGACATTATTGCTATCGCAGGGATTTGCTTCGAAGATGGCTTATTCATAGAGCGTTCTGAAAAAATTGTTCGCACTACACCAATGGAACGTTTTGGGGAAGCGAAAGAGTTAGTAGGAACAATATTGTATGTAGTAAGTGAAAATGCTCTAAGTTTTGAAAGCGCTATCATTATTCCGGTTGATGGAGCATTCTATGCTTATTCAGGAGTATAAAAGTTTAACAAGTGAAAAGAAGCTGAGTACCTTGTTACAGAACTATAAAGTACTTAATGAAGCACAAAAGGCATAGAAAAAACTTTTGCTGTATTGCAGAAATTTATAGCAGCAAATTAGTACAACTCTTTTAAAAAAGAAGAGTGTACAACAACATGTAATCAAACATGCTCACTATTGAACAAACTTTAATTATCCAATTTTAGGAGGAAAACGTAAGAGTATGAAAGAACAACTTAACTCTAATTCAGTAAGACCATTTGGTTTCCGTGATAAATTCGGTTACTTATTAGGTGACTTCGGAAATGACTTCTTCTTCTTATTAACTAGTGCATTTTTAATGGTATTTTACACAGATATTTTCCATATCAGTGCAGCAACAGTTGGTGCGTTATTCATGGTTGCCCGTTTATGGGATGCATTTGCTGACGTAGCATGGGGTCGTTTTGTTGATACACGCCCAGCAACAAAAAACGGAAAGTTTAGACCTTGGATTTTCCGTATGTCATTCCCGTTAGTATTCACAGGCGTTTTAATGTTCACAAAAATTCCTGGCATGTCTGATGGATTCTATTTAGCTTGGGCATTTGTTACGTATATCGTTTGGGGTACATTATACAGTACAGTTAACATCCCTTATGGTTCAATGGCTTCTGTTATTACAGCCGATCCAGTTGAACGTACAACATTATCTACATGGCGTACAATGGGTGCTACCCTAGCAGGTTTTATTATTAACGTTTTAGGACCAGTAATTGTATTCGTAGACAATAAAATTGATGCAGATCGTATGTTTATGACAGCATGTATCTTCGGTTTATTAGCGATGGCTTGTTATATTGGTTGCTACAAACTTTCAACTGAACGTATTGAAGCACCGGTAAAAGAAGTGAAGAAGGGCGATTTCCTTCGTTCTATGAAGAGCTTAGTAACAAACAAACCATTCTTATGGGTACTATCAGCATCACTTTTAACAATGCTAACATCGTTTATCGTAATGGCAGTTAATACGTACTTGTTCAAAGATTACTTCGGTAATGCGGCAGCGCTAAGTATAATCGGACTTGTGCAAACAGCAATCACGTTGAGTGTAGTTCCATTAGTTAAGCCATTAGTTGCGAAGTTTGGTAAAAAGGAAATCTCTGTTGCCGGAATGGGCTTTGCAAGTGTTATTTACATCGTACTATTCTTCTTAAAATTTACAACAACAACGCCATTTATTGTTCTTGTAGCACTAGGTATGGCGGGTATGTGTTTCTATAGTATCGTTACTTGGGCGTTCATTTCAGACGTAATTGACTACCATGAATATCTAACAAACTTACGTGAAGACGCAACAGTTTACTCTATCGTATCGATGTCACGTAAAGTAGGACAAGCAGTAGCTGGTGGTATCGGTGGTGTGGCAATCTCTATGGTTGGTTATGATGCTACATTAGGTACACAACCACAAGAAGTATTGGATGGCATTTACATGTTAGGTACATTGGTGCCAGGTATCTTATACGCAATTGTTACATTCCTGCTATTCATGTATCCTTTAAACAAGCAAAAAACTATTCAATTAAGTAAAGATTTAGAAGCAAAACGTAATGCAAAGGCTTAATGCGTTGAAATAGTAAAGATACAAAGATTACTAGTTGACTCGGATGCTATGGATGAATAGCATCCGAGTTGCTATATATTATTATTTGATGGGGGTAACTATCGTGGTAAATTTAAAAGCAAAACCATTTAATTTATCTGATGAAGATATTAAATGGGTAAAAGACACGATTGCTGATATGACGATTGAAGAAAAAATCGGTCAGCTATTCGTAAACATGGGCGCTAGCCGTGATGAAGAGTACTTAAAAGGAATGTTAGACACGTATCATATCGGTGCAGTTCGTTACAATCCAGCTACAGCTGAACAAGTTTATGAACAAAATAAAGTGTTACAAGAAAACAGTAAAATTCCTCTATTAATCGCTGCAAATACTGAAGCTGGCGGTAATGGTGCTTGTATAGATGGTACGTATGTAGCTAACCAGGTGAAAATCGGCGCTACGAATGATCCGAAATATGCTTATGAAATGGGTAGAGTTTCAGGCGTTGAAGCGGCAGCTATCGGATGTAACTGGAGTTTTGCACCAGTTGTTGATATCGATATGAACTGGAGAAACCCAGTTATCTCTACTCGTTGCTATTCAAGTAAAGCAGAGCAAGTTTTAGAATTCTCTTTAGAATATATGAGAGGGATTATGGAAAGTGGTATTGCGCCAGCAGCTAAGCACTTCCCTGGAGATGGTGTAGATGAACGAGATCACCACTTATCATTTGCTCCAAATACATTAACAGTAGAAGAGTGGGATAACACATTCGGAAAAGT
>JBJEFO010000194.1:0-3286 GCA_051874135.1 Lysinibacillus sp. | reverse complement strand
AAAAAATGAACGTTTTCATTCAAAAAATCGTGCTCTCCAAACAATCGGTGTGATAAAAAAGATAGAAACTTATTATCAAAATAGCGAGCATAATCGGCAAAAATCTTTAAAAAACTGGCGATTTTTCGATAAAAATTTAAAAAATTGAGCTGTTTTGAAAAAATGCATCATAATTCAAAATAGTTCCTTTTATTTATGCTTGAGTAAAAAATAACAACTTTCAACTTTAACTCTTCACTCAACGATACACTCCACTTTACATTCCATTACGATTAAATGTCTTTTAATGTCGCACATGCTCGCTTCGAATTTCTCACTTTCCCTTTTTATATAGCAACACTGGCAGCTCGCAATGGCATATGCTTTTGCATTTTTTTTATTTTCATCAACAACACGTTTTAATATTGAGCTTGAATTTTTTATTTTAAAAATTTTTAACGACCCTAAAATTTTTAGCAAACAAAAGTTGCACATGCATTTTAAAATCGTTAAAAAGCCCATTTAGCAGGATTGATATACAACTTATCCAGAAATAAGTGCCAATTAGGTAAATAGACCTTGTTTTTGACACTTATTTTTAAATATGTCGTATATGAATCCTGCTGATTGAGGTAATTGGCGTGAAAAAATTTTTGTACAAAACTTAGCGCAAAAAAATTTCAGCACGTGTTATTTTCTCTTCGAATATTTTTGTAACGAAGCGAGTAAGCGAGTAATTTTTATTTTAATGACAAAAGAAAAAGATCGTCACGATTCATGACGACCTGTCGTTATTTAAAAACTTTTTAGCTCTTGTTCTGTTAAGTTACGATAGCCGATATAGTGTAGCTGCATCGTCCCGTCGACTAGCTTGACGACTGCATAACTTGGAATGCCGGTTGTAATAAATTCGTGCGTGTCTTCTGGCCATTCAGCAATTGGTATGTTTTCAAATGCGCTAGGATCAAATTGTGACTCATAGTTTGCATCGTGATACGCCATTAAATCAAAGAACGCATCTGTAAATGTGACTAAGTACGTATGATCCGTTACTTTTTTAGCTGCTGTAACATCTCGCATCGTAAAATCACCGTAACCATCAGTTGGTGGCATATAAAAGACACCATTTTCGTAATGTAGAAGTTCTGTTTGGCTTGGGTTATTTGGTGATGGTAGCGAAAGTTTAGTAACGTCTAAATCAATATCAAATAGCTGCTTCATTTTTTCTGCTATTTGAGCTTCTGTGTAGCCCGCAAAGTAATCTAAATTCCCGCCATCTTGCTCCACTTTTCTGTACAAAATTAGACCATTAATAACACTTGTATACGTTGAAGCGTCTCGTTTATCCATCGTACGATAAAATTTATAGTCTTTCATTTCTTTTTGGATTTGCTCAAAGTCCTCACTTGAAGCATCTTCACCGTCTGTTAAAAATGTATTAAATCCTTCTGTTAACGCTGTAAAAACATTGCCAATCTGTTCGGAAATATTAGCTGTATCAAATCCAAATGCTTTTTCTCCTACTTTACTTTCTACAACAAATGTTTCTTCGCCTTCATATTTCTTCATTTCTGCTTGGAATGTTTGTAAATCTACTTCTACCATGTCTAATCGTTGTTCATTGATTTCGCCAGAAGCTTGATACGATTCTAGCGTACGGTCAAATATACCATTGCGATAAGCATAGTACGTTGATTGATCATAGTTTGTTCCTTCAGTAATTTGGAAGTGCTTCGTTTTTACAAATAGTTCTCCACTATTTGATTTAACAAAGGAAATACTCAAGTCCGATGCCTGAGAAGAATCGAGAGTAATTGCTTTATTGATTAATAATTGTGCTTCGTCCGCTTTGTCATTTGCTGCCCAGATTTCGAAAATATAGCTGTCTTGATTGCGGTGAGTTAGTTCTTCCTCAAAATAAGGAGTCCCCTTCCATAACACGTACATCTCGTTTTGGCCGTCTTGATCTAAATCAATCAAATCAGCATGAACAAGTCCAAATCCATGACTGTAATAAGATGTGTTATTCGGCATCGTTCCTAAACGTTGTGCAATGTGTTCAAGGACGTCGCCTAATTGTTGCTGTGAAGTGGAAACAGTAGGCTGCTCTATTTCCTCGGTGCTAGCATCCGGCGTTTGTGCTACGTCTTCCTCTGTGCAACCTGCTAAACAAAGAATTCCTGCTATCAACAATAACCTTTTCACAATAAACCTCCTAGTAAATACCTTATATAACAAATATAGTTGATTTTTATTGTAAAGCAAGTTTCTTATTGCGAAGCCATGTGATAACAACGGCAAATATTAATAGTAATCCTAAGTAGCCCATCGATGAATATAGCTTTCCGACCAATGTTGTAAAACCAACTAAGCTTACTGCAAAGCCGACTAGTCCAATAATCATGACAGCGGGCTTGAACAGTTTTCGTTTAGGCGACATGATTCGTACTGTAAATATGTAAAACATGCCGACTGCTGTGCTGTACATCATGCCTAAAAGCATAAGGGACATTAAAAACCCGATGATTGGATGGATTTGCTTGGCCAATTGTAATGTAGGCATTTCCACACCAGCGACTACATCCATTTTGGCAAATAGCGCTGCATTGATGAGCAAAATTAAAAAACCGAGCATGATCCCACCGAGAATGCCACCGCGCCCTGCGATTTTTCGGTTCTTTTCTGTCCCGCCCATCACAATGAGCATCGCAGCACCTGAAGCGATATTATAGGAAACATACAAAATCGTTGATAACATCCAGTTAGGCGCTGCCGACGTTTGATTTTGTGCCATTACGTTTAATTCACCGATTGAGTATTCCATCGTAAATAGCGAATAAATTAAAATAATAAAAATAATGCCCATTAAATAAGGCGTTAGTACAGAGACAACTTTTATAATATTATCAGCGTTTAATAGAAGCGTTAAAATCGTTGCCGTTGCCATCAAAATGCTGCCGATTCCTGGATTTAAGCCGTACATTTGCTGAAATGTAGAGCCTGAGCCAGCAAACATCACGACCGCTATGCCAAATAAAATAAACGTAATGAGGATGTCTAGTACAGGGCCAATATAGCGCCCTCCAATATAATAGATTCCTTCTTTATGTGAAGTCGTTTGTAAATCCGAGCCAATTTGCGCTAATGTCATGCCTAAAAAAGCGAAGACCACTGTCGCTACAACCGCACCAGCCATCCCCATTAGTCCGAAACTCGTAAAATACTGCATAATCTCTTGTCCAGACGCAAAACCAGCGCCAACAATAAGCCCAACAAAAGCACTGCCAATTTGAAAGCTTTTCTTCAA
>JBJEFO010000193.1:0-3305 GCA_051874135.1 Lysinibacillus sp. | reverse complement strand
AAGATGCTTTAACAAGTGCGGATCGCTACAATGCGGTTTGTGACTTCATTGTTTCACATACATATCCTTCTCAAAATACAATGCTTGATAATAGTTGGCGTATTTTTAACTATTACAATGAACTAGGTAGCGGTGGACATGAAGGTTATTTAACTTGGACAACTGGCGCAATACCTGAAACAGACATTCAATCCTTTTATGATGCACTCATTCACACATTACAGGAAATCGGCGCTATCCGACTAGCCGAACTTGAAAGAACATACGGTATTTTACTTTGGCAGAAGTATCATGCACTTGAAAAGGGAGTAATTGAGGAGGATGAATTTTATAATATCGTTCAGCTTGCAGATAAAGCCTATTTAGACTACGAGGACACATTCATTAAACAAATGTGGGCATATGCAGAAGAGCTATTTCCAAAGCTTTTTACAGTAGTCGATTAAATGATGATACCTCCTGTTAAAAAAACAAGAGGTGTCTATACATCTTATTATTATAACTTAAATAGTTCATCCATATTTAAGCCTCATTTGCTTTATATTCTGTATGGCCGTGCTGCTGACAGCCAAATAAATAGCAACCACCAAGCGGATACAGTTCATACTCAAAAGGTGGAATATATCCATCCAGCAGTTTTTGGAATAATACTTCGAGCAATGATTGATCCCTTTGTAGCTCTTCTATTCTTTGAAATTGATCCAATTCAGACCAATATTCATCATATGGTTCCTGTTGTATTTCCAAAATTTCTGTCTCCGTTGTTCTTATTGCCTCGTTAATTATTTTAAAACAACTATCTACTTCACCAAGTTGCATTAAAGTATAAGCATATCGACTAATGATATATGGGGAAACAATATATTGCTTCCACTCTTTCTCAAACAATCGACGTGCTTCCTGAAAACAATGCATTTCGATATATACATCTGCAGCTTCGATTGCACCAATATAATCATCTGCTTGCTCGTTCCAACATTCTAGAATCGCTTTTGCCCTATGTACATCACCAAACTGAATACGTGCAACGACTTCATTTAATCGTGTTAAATCCGAATCCCCAGCAATTTGTTCGAAGCCATTTGCCGCTTGCTCAAACTGTCCTAAATGAAAATGTGTAATCGCTAAATTATGAACAGCTGCATTCGAATAACTAAGTGATAATGCTTGCTTGAGATACTTTTCTGCAATAGACAGCTGCCCTTCCCTTAAAGCAATTTCACCGAGCATATTGTATGGAAAATGAGACTGTGGCTTTAGAAGAAGTACTTCTTCTAACAGCTCTTTTGCCTTGTTTAGATTCTCTTCTTCATTTAAATAAATCCATGCTAAATTGTTTAATGACTGTACATTCCGCTCTTCTTTAACAGCTTCCTTAAACAACGAAAATGCTTCAGCATAACGATTGTTTTCAAATAAATAGAGTGCTTTTTTATTTATTGTCATCATATCATCCAATCTTCATCATTTGTGTCCTGTCAATCATCCTGCGAGAAATGCTAATTCAATTGATAAGCATAATGTATGATCAAGCTCTTATCCATAAAATTCATCGTTCATTCCTTCTAATACTTTTGTTTGATTAAATACTTCAAGTTCAACTTGCAAATCTTTATCTTTCGTTAAAATGTCTATAATTGTAGCTTCCGCTTCACTCGTCCAGACGTTCAACTCTTTAAACAGAATTGCGTAATGCCCTGCCCATTTTCGAATGTCGACATCTTCATGCTGTAATAGTGTTATAATCCAATGTTCGATGAGCGCTTCATTGCCTTCTCGCGAATAATAAAAAAAATTAAAAGCTTGTATCATCAAATCCTTTTTCTCTGCTTCAAAAATCTCAATTGCATCGTTAACTGAAAAACCTATGGATGCATCGTCAACATCTTCTTCTATATGTGTATATAGTCCAGCTATAAATGATTCAAAATTAGGTGCCAATTCAAACATGATTTCTTCATCAGCTTCCAAATAAATAATTGGTGGATTTTCATCCGTTTCTCGGTAATCAAAGGCAAACCAGCTATGCCCGTCTCCGCCAAACAGTACAATATTTTCGGGTAAGCCCCACTCTTGTATTAAATACGAGCTTTGCAATATCCCTTCACCTTCAGCGATGCCATATAGAGTATCTAGATGCACATGATCCTCTGCCCAGCTATTTCGTTCCATTGTCGGAAACGCACTATGTAAAATAGTTCCTCCATTTTGCTCTGATAAAAGCTTAAGATACGCGGGCGGGAGCATTACGTGTAGTTGTTGCCCAGCCATTTCAATCATTTCAGTCGTTAACGGTTGTAATTGTCCAAAACTACTTTCTTTATCCCAAATCATATGTATTTGTCCCTTCTCTACTATCCTGTCACCTTCTATCATAACAAACATTTCCATTTAATAACTAAAAATTCAGCAGGGCTTACATATTAGAAAAATAAATACAATTATGCTACAGTTTAAATAAACCCCACCGGGTATAGGAAAGAGGATAAAAATGAACGATTGGGATAAACGTTTTAAAGATGAGCAGTATATTTACGGGACAGCGCCAAATCAATTTTTAGAAGAATACGTACATACGTTTAACGGGGTACAGCAGATCGCTTGTTATGCTGAAGGAGAAGGTCGAAATGCGGTATTTTTAGCTCAGCAAGACTTTGACGTCGTAGCATATGACTATTCACTAGAAGGACTTCGCAAAACGGCGCAGCTAGCAACAGCTAACAAAGTCGTTGTGCGAGCAGAGCATATTGATTTACTACACGGGGACGTTAAACAAGAAGCGTATGACGGAGCTGTTATGATTTTTGGGCATTTCCAAAAGTCGCAGCAACCGTTAGTGCTAAATAAAATTATGGACTCACTGAAAATGGGTGGCCGTTTCTTATTAGAGGTGTATGAAGAATCACAGCTAGCCTATAAAACAGGCGGACCTCCTTCTATTGATATGTTGTATTCACAACAGTTTTTACGTGATTGGGCAAGTCACTATAATATCGTTCATTTCTTTAGCGGAGAAGTAACACGTCATGAAGGAATAGGACATACAGGAACATGTTCAGTTGTCCAATTAATTGTGGAAAAATAAAGAGGGAAAGCTAAGCTAATTACATTTTTATACTGAATGATGTGAAAGAGCATGGATAAAAAATCCAAGGCTCTTTCTGCTTTATATACAGCGTGAGTATACATTACATATCAAACTAATATGGATTCTTTTTCGTAAAATCCAACCAATAAATATGTGCGTCACAATAGCAAAGTGCGTTACAGCTTGGGCAGTACACTTCATACGGTTTAAAGTATTG
>JBJEFO010000192.1:0-3311 GCA_051874135.1 Lysinibacillus sp. | reverse complement strand
GAATCGTTAAACAATATCAATGATGGACAACACGACGCCATCTGTGAAGCGAATACGATCATTTTCCAAATTAATCGATATGTAAAAGAAAACATTTATGTTAAAGAAAAAAAAGCAAATGAAATAGCGGCTATGCTTATTAAAAAAATGGAGAAAAATAATCATAGCTTAAAACGCGCTTTTAAAATATTTTTAGCACATCACAAACAATATTTGGAATTTGAAGATATACCGATTATACGAGGAGTCATTGCAAAGAAAAGTGTATCTTCACCGGTCAAACATATTATGAAAGAATATCTTTGGAAAAGAACAAATGAAAAATACAGGGAAATTTTAAATCGAATGCATAAAGACGAAAGCTATAAAAAAGAAAAATTTATTTTATCTCGCTTTTAGGGAAATAAAAGCGTACAAAAGCCATACAAACGTGCATATTTCAACGTTTGTATGGCTTTTGATTAGGTTATTTTAACCCTTGCGCTTCTTTCCACTCAAGGAATTCGTCGTACGTGCATTGTTTGTCAAGAATAGAGCCGTCTTCACGGATTTCGATGACACGGTTTGCAATCGTTTGGATGAATTGGTGGTCATGAGATGTAAATAACATTGCGCCTTTATAGCGGATTAAGCCTTCGTTTAGTGCTTGAATTGATTCAAGGTCTAAATGGTTCGTAGGCTCATCTAATATTAAGACGTTTGAGTTTGCTAACATCATTTTTGAAAGCATACAACGTACTTTCTCACCACCTGATAATACTGCAGGTGATTTTTTAACTTCTTCACCAGAGAATAACATACGTCCTAAGAATCCACGTAAGAAGCTTTCTGTTTCATCTTCTGGTGAATATTGGCGTAACCATTCCACTAATGTTTTCTCAGAGCCTGTGAAGTATTTGTCATGGTCGTTTTCAAAATAGCTTTGAGAAGTAGTAACGCCCCATTTGTAAGTACCAGCGTCTGGCTTTGCTTGATCCATTAAAATATCAAATAACGCTGTTTTAGCATTTGGACTGCCAAGTAAGACGATTTTATCTTCCTTGTTCATAGAGAAGCGAATGTCTTTAAATAACGTTTCACCGTCTAATGAAGCAGTTAATCCATCGACAGTTAAAACGTCATTCCCGATTTCACGGCCAATTTGGAAGTTGATGAATGGATATTTACGGCTTGATGGACGAATATCGTCAAGCTCGATTTTATCAAGCATTTTTTTACGAGATGTCGCTTGCTTCGATTTAGATGCATTGGCAGAGAAGCGTGCAACGAAAGCTTGTAATTCTTTAATTTTTTCTTCTTTTTTCTTGTTTTGATCTTGCATCATTTTTTGTGCAAGTTGGCTTGATTCATACCAGAAATCGTAGTTACCAACGTAAAGTTGGATTTTCCCGAAGTCAAGGTCCGCAATATGTGTACATACTTTGTTTAGGAAGTGACGGTCATGGGATACAACGATAACTGTTTGTTCGAAGTTAATTAAAAATTCTTCTAGCCATTGGATTGCTTTTAAGTCTAAGTGGTTGGTAGGCTCATCCAGTAGTAATACATCTGGCTCGCCGAATAGCGCTTGAGCAAGTAATACTTTTACTTTCTCAGAACCTTCTAAGTCCGCCATTTTTGTGTAGTGTAATTCATCACCAATTCCAAGACCATTTAAAAGAGTTGCTGCGTCAGATTCCGCTACCCAGCCGTTCATCTCTGCAAATTCGCCTTCTAGTTCCGCTGCGCGCATACCGTCTTCATCCGTCATGTCTGGCTTCGCATAGATTGCATCTTTTTCTTGCATTACTTCGTAAAGACGTTTGTTCCCCATAATAACTGTTTCTAAAACTGTGAACTCATCGTACTCGAAGTGATTTTGTTTAAGAACTGATAAACGCTCGTCTTTCCCCATTGATACGTGGCCTTCTTGTGCCTCGATATCACCAGCTAAAATTTTTAAAAATGTCGATTTACCAGCACCGTTCGCACCGATTAGGCCGTAACAGTTACCTGGTGTGAATTTAATATTTACGTCGTCAAATAATTTACGGTCGCCATAGCGAAGACCTACACCACTTACTTGAATCATGTAAGTTCCTCCTCATTTTATATACTGATTGCTTCAAACTTTTTCTGTTTAATCCACAATGTTTCTATTATAGCATGATTAGAAGTGGATTTGAAATGGAAAACAGCGTAGTTACTTCGTTATTTGAAATAAATTTAACACTTTGTTTAGGGTTTTAGTTGTCAGACATCTTGAAATGTGTTTTACTAGCAATGTGAAATAGATAGAATAGGGGTTAGATTATGCAACAGGTAAAAGGTTGGCACGTGTGGGTTACGCTAGCAGCGATTTTCTTCGTGTCACTGAACTTAAGACCCTCTGTAACGAGTGTTGGACCATTATTAAACACGATTACTGATGAGTTAAATATTTCTAGTACGCAAGTAAGTTTACTTACATCGATTCCAGTATTTTGTATGGGGCTATTTGCGCCATTAGCCGTACCGTTTCAAAAAAAACTAGGCTATAAATGGGCGATTAATATATTATTAATAGCAATCGGATTAGCAACTGCCGCGCGTATATGGTTCGGTAGCTATATAGCATTAATTATCACGAGCTTTATTGCCGGTATCGCTATTGCGGTTATTAGTCCGCTGATTAATGCATTTATTAAAGCGCGTTTCCCTCATCGACTAGCGCCGGTTATTGGACTTTACTCACTTGCAACAGGAGCAGGTGCGACAATTAGTGCGGGCTTCACTGGTGTCTTCTTTGAAAAGTTTAACTCATGGCAAATAGCACTTGGGTTATGGGGATTATTAACGATTATTGCGATTGTTTTATGGACATTTGCGGCAGGTGGAAAAGACGAAACCGAGGAAAATATCGAAGAAGATGGACAAGTGCGTAATCCTTGGAAAAATAAAACGGCATGGTTCATTTTATTATTCTTCGGCTTTCAAACGTCATTATTCTTTAGTTTAACAACGTGGCTACCATCGATTGCACAAGAGCAAGGATTCCCACTAGTAACAGCTAGTGCCGTGTTGACAACGATGTCTCTTGTACAAATTGTAGGTAACTTATTTATCCCAATGTTAATTAGTAAATTCCCAAGCCGCATCATGTGGTTATACATTTTATTATCTATTGGCTCAGTAGGGGCGGGAATTTTATTTATCGATGCAGATTGGGCAATGTGGGTAGGTGCTGTCATTTTAGGTATTGCGTTAGCAGGGCTGTTCCCAATTGGCTTAATGTTACCGCTCGATGAAGCAAAAAATAGTGGAGAAGCAAGTTCATGGAGCTCAATGGTATT
>JBJEFO010000191.1:0-3327 GCA_051874135.1 Lysinibacillus sp. | reverse complement strand
AGCCGCCACTCCAATCAACTAGCTATAAAATGATTTTGCCATCCAAAAAATTATAATGAAGAGTCGATAAAATATCATTACTTTTCCATAAAGTAAAAGAATGGAATAGCCTCTTATTAAAATATAAAGAAGGATTCATTCCTTCCGAAGCGCGACACAGCCACAGGAGCCGGAGTAGGAAATCCGAGTAGGCTTGCCTACTCTAGTTCCTACGGAGGCTGTGGCAAAGCGCAGAGGCTATGGACTTGAATAATATTCGATTATCGAAATCATTGTTTTTAAATTTACTCATTATTTATGCTTACGGATGAATGCCTCAAATTGATTCACATTCCATGTATTGACGATTAATTCTTTTTTCAACCACGCTTTTTGTGCATATTTTACGCCAATCTCCATAAAACGTAATTGATCAATTGCATGTGCATCCGTATTAATCGCAACTTTCACGTTTTTCTCCATCGCTAATTGTAAGTGTTCTACACATAAGTCTAGACGATACGGATTTGCATTTAATTCTAAAATTTTATCATACTCCGCTGCCCATTCGATTAGTTGCGGTACATCTGGATCGTATCCACCCCGTTGTCCAACAATACGTCCAGTTGGGTGAGCAATCATGTGTACATATGGATTTTTCACTGCATTGTATAAACGTGCCATAATTTTATCTTGTGACTGTGAGAAGCTTGAATGAATTGATGCAATGACAAAATCAAGTTCACGCATTACTTCATCATCAAAATCTAAACTAGCGTCTGGTAAAATGTCCATTTCTGTTCCACGGTATAGTCGGAACTGCGGGTGTGCTTCGTTAAACGCAAAAATCTCGAGTTTTTGTTTATCTAAGCGCTCTGGCGTTAAACCATTTGCTACTTTTAAATATTGTGAGTGATCGGTAATGACACCATACTGATAACCTTGGGCAATTAACGCTTCACCCATTTCATGTACCGAATGTGCACCATCAGACCACGTTGTATGCATGTGCAAATCGCTCAATATATGTTCGAGTTGCACAAGGTTTGCTAACTCATCTAAACGCTCTAGTTCCTTACCACTCTCACGAACAGTTGGCGGAATAAAAGGTAAATCAAAATGCGCAAAGAAATCCTCTTCTGTATCAAACGTAGCGACTGTGCCATCTGGCTGTTCAACACCATATTCACTTATTTTCTTACCTTGTGATTTTGCAAGTTGGCGCATACGTACATTATGATCTTTTGAACCTGTAAAATGATGTAGTGCCGTTGCAAATTCGTGGAGCTTTACTAAGCGGAAGTCAACGCTAACCGGCTCTTCTCGGTCTAATATTACAGAAATTTTCGTATCGCCTGCTGCTACCGTTTCTAAAATAACAAGTCGAGATAAAATGGCTTCTCTAACCGCCTCATGCTCCTCTGTTGCGACGATAAAATCAACATCTTTACTCGTTTCAGCGACACGTCGGAAACTACCTGCTACTGAAAACTTTTGTACTTCAGGAACGCTTGCCAGTAGTTCATTAATTTCCAATACAACTGGCTCTAGTTGCCATATCGGCAGGCGCTCTGCACGTGTACCGAAGTTTTCGAGCTCTTTTAAAATTTTCTCTTCCGTTTTTGCACCGAACCCAGCTAACGCCTTCACTTGCCCTGCCTCACAAGCCGCTTTTAATGACGCTGCATCGACAATTCCTAGCTCTTGATATAGCTTCGCAAGCTTTTTACCACCGAGACCTGGCAGTTTCATAAGTGGTACAAGTCCTTTAGGCACCGCCTGCTCTAATTCCTCTAACACGCTCGACTTACCTACCTCCATTAACTCATGGATAACGGCGGCTGTACCTTTTCCAATACCTTTAATTGCTGTAATATCATCTATTTCACTTAATGAACGTTCATCTGCTTCAAGCGCTGCTGCTGCTTTACGAAATGCGGATACTTTAAACGGGTTTTCTCCCTGTAACTCTAAGTACAAGGCAATCTTTTCTAATGTACGAATAATAATTTTTTTATTCAACGCAGTTCCCTCCCGAATATATAGTAATAAAAAGTCTTATCCTTCAAGTCAAAGAAATAGACAAAGTGAATGTTCACTTTGTCTATACTCTCCAAATAATCATTATTTTGAGTAAATATACCACCAATTTTGAAACAGCGATGATACGATTGGTGTATGTTCTAGCATCAAGCTAGTAAAAATAGATCCATCTAATCTCGCTTGCAATCCTTCAAGTGGTAGTAAGGCCAGTACGTACAAGGCAATAAATAATAAAAAGTAACATTCCACAAAACCGAGTACAGCGCCAAGTAATCGATTAATTGACCCTAGAACCGGTAAATATTTCAAGAAGTCAAGCATTGAACCAATAATTTGTAACACTATTTTCGTTGCAAAAAAGATGATTGCAAACGCAATGACACGATAAAAAGTACGATCTACATCCAGCCCATCAAGTCCAAGCGTTGACGTTGCACTTTCCGCAAATCCTGGATACGGAATCCACAATAAAAACTTTTGAGCAAGTGGCTTATAATAAATTAATGCCACGACAATGGCTATAATAAACCCAAACATATGAATCGCTTGAACAACGACTCCACGTCTTCCACCAACAATTATACCAACTATTAAAATAATAAGTATTAATAAATCTAGCATTCACTTCAATCCTTTAACTTTTTCAGCTGCTCCTCAAGTGCTTCCACTTGCTCTTTCAGCTTTAATAACTCATGCACGGTATTCACAGCTGTCAACACTGCGAGCTTTGTATTATCAAGCGTTGGATTATGAACGCTAATTTCACGCATTTTATCATCTACGATGGAAGCGACTAATCGCATATGTCCCATAGACTCTGTGCCAACGATTTTATATGTCTGTCCGTATATCTCAACTGAAATTCTATTCTTTTGTTGTTCAGCCAAAAGTGATCCCCCCACCAGCGTAAGCAATGACAACCTAAGTGTCAACGCCTGTTGCATTTTCCTTAGATCTCTTGCTTAACGAGCACAAACTTTACCCCTAGTATGTATAAAATCATAATACATATCATACCATTTTAGGTTTATACATAGCAACTTTATCACTAATATTATGCTTAATATAACAACAAATAGCTCGTTTCATTAAAATTTTCCATCGAGATAAAGTGAAACTTCAATAAGTAGGGGGGGACGCACAGGACGTGCTAAGATAGGCGTTGTCACACGAATGCGACGTTTTTAATCAGCCATTCCCTACTGATTAATAGAGGAATTCAAGCTAAGAACATCACAACGCGAGCGTAGCGCCTGAGTGACCAACGTCCTGTTGGCCTAACCAATCGGGCTTTTACGGTAGAAA
>JBJEFO010000190.1:0-14630 GCA_051874135.1 Lysinibacillus sp. | reverse complement strand
TTAAACAGCAAAGGGTATACAAAAAGCGAAAAAACTTTTTGTATACCCTCTTTTATATATGAATAGCCTTTATGCTATAATTTCAATGTTATTAAATTTATTTAAAGGATGTAGTTTAATGAAAATCGGAATCGTAGGAAATTACGGAAATGATAATAACGGTGATGAATCGATATTATCTGGCATCATTGAACAAGTGAAGCAAACATTTTCCGTAACTAGCGCGGATATTACGGTGTTTAGTAATAATATGCAACAGACATCCGAGCAATACGGTGTCCAGAGCTACCCGCTGTACTATCGAAAGACAAATCTCTATAAAACATTTTATGCAACGTACAAAACAAATCAAAAATATGTTGCGAAGTTCGATTTACTTATTATCGGTGGTGGCGGTATTTTAATGGACCTTTACCGGCGAGAAGCACATTTATATAGTGCATATGCACTCATGGCGAAAAAATGCAATGTTCCCTATATTGTTTATGGGTGTGGGGCAGGGCCACTTGATACGCTATCAGGTAAGCTGATGATTCGTATTATGTGCGGCTTTGCTGAAAATGTGTCAGTCCGCGACCCAGAATCAAAGCAACTACTTGAGCGTCTTGGTATTAAAAAGCCGATTGAAGTAATAGGTGATCCGGCGTTTACACTTTATCAACCAAAACAACAGCATGCAGAAGTGCCGAAAAAAATAGGGATTTCAGCTGTACCGATTTATAACGCGAACTATTGGCCATCCGGCGACGTCGAAAAATATGAGTCATATGTTGAGAGCATGGCGACTAATTTAGACCAACTTGTGGAAAAGAAGAATGTGGATATTACATTTTTTGCAACGAAATATCCGCAGGACGTGACGGTAACAAAGGATATTCAAAGAAAGATGCGTTATGGGAAACGAACGACGATTATCGATCAAAATTTAAAACCGAAAGCGCTTCTTGATATTACATCAAAGCAAGATGTAGTTATAGGAACACGATTGCATTCTCTTATTTTAGCAACAAATTCCGCAACGCCAATTATTGCTATTTCATATCATCAAAAAGTAAAAGATTTTATGAAACTAACTAATAAAGAAAAACGTTGTTGTTCAATAGAAGACATTTCAAATAGCTCAGATATATTACTTAACATTTATGAAGTAGTTGAAGCAGATTGGCAGCAAATCGTAGAGATAACAAAGGAAGCTTCAAAGCATCTTCATGACGAAGCAATGCGAGGTAAACAATTGATGATAAAGGCAGTGAAGGCAAATGAAAAAGCTATTAGTAATCAGTAATATGTATCCTTCAGAGCAGCATTTGTCATTCGGCGTTTTCGTCAAAAATCAAGCAGAAGCTTTAAGAAAAAGTGGCATTGATGTAATCGTCGCGGCGAATGATAACCCTGCAACAGGTAAGAAAAATACAATTTTAAAATATGGGAAATGGGCGTTACAAACATTATCGCTAGCGTTCCGTCATCGCAAGTCTATCTCTGTGACACATGCACATTACGTATTCCCATCTGGCGTATTCTCGTTACTATTAAAGAAGCTATTTCACATTCCATATATCGTAACAGCTCATGGTGGCGATATTGAGCGCATGGCAAAGAAAAGTACACGCATCCGCAAATGGACCGAGCTTATTTTACAAGAAAGTGAACATGTCATTGCAGTAGGTCCGGTACTTGCACAGCAAATCGAAAAGGATTTCCAAATTCCAAAGGAGAAAATTACGATTTGTAGTATGGGGGTTAACCGAGATGTATTTAAGCGAGGCGATAAGCAAGCAGTACGTGCACAATTAGGTCTTGAACAAGATACATTTACGTATTTATTTGTAGGTAACGTCATAAAACAAAAAGGGATTGAAGAGCTACTACTTGCCTTTGAGCAAGTCCAAGCGCAAGCGAATCAAAAAGTGAAACTTATTATTATCGGGTCACGCCGAGATACAAACTTTATTGAAAGTATTCAGCCCTTTGTTGATCAAGATGTGCAATTTGTTGATCCACAGCAGCAAACGGAACTTGTGAAATGGTTCCAAGCAAGCGATGTTTTTGTGTTACCGTCTCATTTAGAAGGATTTGGTCTTGTCGCACTAGAGGCAATTGCGTCAGGGACACCTGTTATTGCATCGCAAGTAGGCGGTTTAGTATCGCTACTTGGGGACGGTGCAGGACATTTAGTAGAGCCGCAAAATGCTACAAGTTTAGCAGCGGAAATGATGGAGGCGTTACATACGCCAGCAGCCGTCTATTATAACGAACAAGCGGCGTCTACTATTTTACATGAACATGATGAACAGGAAATTACGAAACGTGTCATTGCACTTTATGAATCTGCAATTAAAGGTGGCGATGCGCGATGAATAAATTTTTAAAGATTATTGGAGCAGTTGCAGTTATTAACATTGTTGCACGTGTTTTTGGTTTTTTCCGAGAAGCTGTTATCGGTTATCAATACGGCTCAACTCAAGCAGCAGATAGTATATTTTTAGCTTATACCATTCCGAACTTTTTATATTTAGTAGTCGGTGGTGCATTTACGACAGCTGTTATTTCGATTTATAATCGAAAAACGACCGATCGAGCTCTTTTTGTCAAACAGTCATTTACGATTGTCGCTCTTTCAGGTATTATCATGACGATAATTATGTTAGCACTAACGACACCGATTTTAAATCTGCTTGATAAAGAAGGTAGTGTGAGGACGGCAGAAGACTTTGAATTAATGAAGGATTTGTTCTATTGGATGATGCCGTCCTCTATCTTACTAATGCTCGCTTCTTGGTATAGTGGTCTGCTAAATGTAAACTCAAAATTCCATTTATCGAGCTTTGCGATTTTATTTTACAATATGTTCTTCCTTGTGATTGGTGTTGGATTATCGCAGATAGTTGGACCAGTCGCTTACGGAATTAGCGCATTGTTTAGTGCGGTACTGATGATTTATTTCTTAATACGTGGCTATCGTCAATTAAATACGCATCCAGTAGGTTTGTCCTTAGCGCAAACACAATCGACGCGTGATTTATGGATTATGGTGTTCCCGCTCATGATCGGTGGTGGAACGATTCAAATTTACGCGATGTTACAACGTGTCTTCGTTGAAGTATTTACTTTAGGAGAGGGTGCGGTTTCTGCTATAAACTACGCTTCTCGGCTTACACAGTTTCCACAGTCGATTTTAATTACGGCTGTTACAACGGTTATTTATCCGATTTTAAGTCGCAAGGAAGCGGAAGAGGACAATGAATCGATTAAAGGACTATATGGTAAAGGACTACACTATTTACTATTACTATTAGGACCTGTGACGATCTTCACTTATTTTTATGCGGAAAATTTAGTACAAATCGTCTTTGAATACGGAAATTTTGAAGCGAAGGATACAGCCATTACGGCGCCTGTAGTAGCGATTTTTGCGCTGTCCATGTTCTTCTTAGCAGTAAATACGTATGTTACGCGCTTTTATTATGCAAAAGGTGATTCAATGGCGCCTGTTGTATTAAGTATTTTTAACGTATTCATCGTGAACATCGGTATTATGTATGTAATGGTCCAAAATGGTTTTGGTGTAGAGTCAATCGCATGGGGAACAGTAATAAGCTCTATCATTAATACCGTAATGCTAGTCGTTTATGCAGCATTTAAATACGACTTAAAATTAGGCGCTAGCATAAATAAAATCGAGCTTCTTAAGCCAATTATTCCATTCATCGTATTAACATGTATTATGTATATTTCCGGTAAATATTTCGTATTTGATCATAAATGGATTACATTTATTGTCGGTACGACTATATTTGGTGTAAGTACGATTGTATTATATGTAATGTTCCAAATTAAAGAAATTGAACATTTCTATACAAAGTTAAAATCTAAACTAATAAAACCACATTAAATATGTGTAAAATGCTCAGGAAGGAGAGAAATCTTTTCTGAGCATTTTTTATAATGCTACATCATATTACTTCATAATAATATAATAGAACTACAAAATATTGTAATAAATGTAATTTTTATGACATATCTCTTTATTTTGAAAGAAAATTGTTATATAATTGGTATGAAAAAATGGTAAAGAATGAATGATTAAACATCTAATAAAGAGAGAAAAAGGTGGAGAGACATGGCTAGAGGACGTCGAGTAAATTCAAGTGGGGAAAAAAGTAAACAATTATTATTGGAAAAAGCAATCGAGCTGTTTTCAATACATGGATATCATCAAACTAAAATTAGCGATATTGTAAAAGCAGCTAATTTAACTCAGCCTACATTTTATCTATACTTCCAAAGCAAGGAGTCGCTATTTAAGGATTTAAATACAGACTTTAAAAATCGACTTTATGAAATTTTCAATAATGGATTAACGCAAACCGTACAGGATGTAAAATGTGTACGCGCACAGTTGACAGAAAATTTAAAACAAATTTTTTACTATTTTGTAGAAAATCCGAATTTAACAAAAATTGGTTTATACGAGTCAGAAGAGGCTAAGCATGTGAAAGACGAGCTTGTAAAACGTTTAGTAGCGACAATTAAAAATGAACGAGGTCAACTAACTGCCTTAAACCATGTAGATATACATATACTTGCTGAAAGTTTCGTAGGTTCCATTGAACGATTAACATTAACAAATTTATTAACAAATAAACGTGAACCTGAGCAGTTAGCGGAAGACATTGTAAATATTTACTTTGCAGAAAAACGTGAATTAGTAGAGAAATAAGAGAAAGCCAGTGCCTGCATATAATGGGCAACTGGCTTTTTCTACTATTATTTAACCGTAATATATAAATAAGATCCTTTTTTCAACACATTGTTAGCATAACCTTTAATAGTTGGATGAATAATCAACATATATTGTTCTCCAGAGACTAAAGGTTGAGTAGGTGTTACTAATAATGTTGATCCTTGTTTTTCGACTGTAATATCGATTCTGTTTTCTCCAAGCTGGACAAGTTCAATTGCGCCATCAGGAACTAGACCGACAGTGTTATTAAAGTTTACTGTAAATGTTTTTGTTGTAGGTACATTACGTAATGACGGTAACTCTTTATATTGAGGATACTGTTCGACAATCGTATCATAATGGGCTTTATAAAGCGCATTATCAGTTGTCTCAATATGTGGACTTACACCAACTTCATTAATAGCTGTTGCAACAGGACCTGTAAATTTGGCCATCGTTAATTTTAAATAGCTTCCATCAGATAGTTCATAAAACGATTGCATTGTTCCTTTACCATATGTTTTTTCCCCATATAAAATAGCGGCCTTTTGATCGACTAAAGCAGCAGCTGTCATTTCAGAAGAACTCGCACTGTAGCCGTTTATAAGTACACGTGTATTCGTTGGGAACTGTACAGATTGCCTTTTTGCATGGGCAACATATTCCTCCGATGCATCTTCATACGTATAAGCTAATTTAGCATTTGGAAACAAACCGATTACTTCCTCTGCCGCACTTACATACCCACCACCATTATTTTGTAAATCTAAAATAAATGATTTAGCACCTTTGTTTGTTAAGTCGCGAATAGCTTTTTTAATGAGTGATGCGGCATCTGAAGAAAAGGAAGCAAGCGAAATATAGCCCACATTCCCATAAAGTAATTTTGACGTGACATTTGGTAAGGAAAAAGGTTTACGCGTAATCGTTTTTGTAACGGATTGATCATTTGGCTTTAAAAATGTCAGCGTAACGGTCGTATTTTCTTGACCTAAAATACGAGAAGAGGCGTCGGAAGTTGATAGTCCAACTGTTGAACTGCCGTTAATATGTGTAATAATATCGCCCACCTCAACACCTTCTGTGAAGGCACTGCCGTTTTCAATGACATCTTGAATTAAAATTCCCTTTTCATGTTGTTCAATAACAATGCCGATTCCTACAGAGGTCATATTAATTGAATTCATAAATTGCTTAAATTGATCAGCAGTATAGTATGTAGAGTATGGATCGAGCATGTCAATTACTTGTTCAACTGTTGTAGCTTGTTGTAAATCTCCGTTTATATTACCAACATAGTAATCTTCTACATAGGATTTAATTTCACCGAGTGGTGCAGCGCTAGTTGTTACGGGTAATAAAAAAATAAATAACAAAGAAAGCAATAATGAAAATTTTCTCAAAAAATATCACACCTTTTATTCTTATTATTCTCATTATATACCTATTTAGTGAATCATAGTTAATAGTAAACAATAAGTATTTTTATATAAAAATTAAATTGACCAAAATATGTAAATATTGAGTTATAAGACAAAACGCCAACATGTTGATTTTATTCAACATGTTGGCGTTTGTTTTTGTGTAGTTATTTCTTTTTTACTAAAGCAATCATAATCCCGATAATCGTTGCGATAATAGATGGGATTAACCAGCCGATTGTTTGTTCATGCAATGGTAAGTAGCTTAACATATTTTCTAGCGGTTCGATTACAATGTTTGCTGTTTTTAAGCCGTCATTTACACCGACAATTGTCGCAACAATTAACGGTAAGACGTAAATAATTCTTGCGTGATCAAATCTATCTGCAATTAACGAAACAATCATAAGTACAATGGCGATTGGGTAAATCATCATTAATACTGGTAGTGAGATTGAAATTAAATTTGAAAGACCTACATTTGAAATTGCAAAGCTAAATACAGTGAAGATAATTAAATACGTTTGATACGATAGTTTTGGGAAAATGCGAGCAAAGAATGTTGCGTTTGCTGATAATAAACCAACCGCCGTAGATAAACAAGCTAAAATAATTACGGCTGATAATACGATACTACCGAAATTACCATACAGTACTTTTGCAGAGGCAGCTATAATTTGTCCACCTTCCTTGAAGTAACCAGTTGCGTCTGGACTAGTAGCTCCGATATAAGCTAATGAAATATAAACAAACGATAGCCCTAATGCTGCAATGATACCTGCAAAAATAGTGATGTTGATTTGTTTTTTCACTTCAAATACACCACGTGCTTGCAGTGCTTGAAGAATGACGATACCAAATACTAACGCACCAAGTACGTCCATCGTTAAATAACCTTGAATAAAGCTTTCAGAGAAGGCATTTGAAATGTAATTACCTTGTGATTCACCAAACTCGCCCATCGGTGTGATAAATGCTTTCACTGCTAATATTAAAATAACAATTAATAAAGCAGGCGTTAAAATTTTACCGATACGGTCAACTAATTTTGTAGGATTGAATGCTAAATACAGTGTAATCCCAAAGAAAATTAGCGTTGTAATAAATAATGGAATCCAACTTTCTGCTTGTGCACTCGTTAAGAATGGTTCAACACCAATACTGTATGAAACGGCGCCTGTACGTGGAATTGCAAAAAGTGGCCCAATCGATAAGTAAACGATTGAAGTGAACACAGCGCCAAATACAGGATGAACACGATTAGATAAAATTTGTAAATCCCCACCATTTTTCGCAACAGCAATAATCGCGATTAATGGTAAGCCTACACCTGTAATTAAAAACCCGATAATTGAGATGAAAAATTGCTCACCTGCCTGCTGACCTAGTAGAGGTGGAAAAATAATATTCCCTGCCCCTAAAAATAGTGCGAATAACATAAATCCTACGGCGAGATTTTCCTTAATAAATCCTTTGTTGTTAAACATATTTGCTAAAAACTCCTTTAATTCGAGAAAAGATTAAAATTTCAAAAAATTTATTTGTCGAATACAAGAAATGATTCTATCATAAAAAAATGATATTGAATACTATTTTAAAAAAGTTTTTATGTCAAATTTTTAAAAACTGATATTTCCAAATATTTTAGTTCGATAGTTTGCAATATTTACAGTAATTAAGCCTATTGTTTTAGATAGATTTTTTTTTGTAAAATGGTAGAAGAATAATAGATTTGAAGCGAAAGGCGGGGTTTTTTATGAAGAAATGGCAGTTTATTTTAGCTTCAACAGCAATGACAACCGTTTTAATTGCACCAATTGTCGAAGCATCGACTTATACAGTAGAGAAAGGAGATACGCTGTCAAAAATCGCAGTAAAGCATAATACGACAATCGCTTTATTGAAAGAGTGGAATAACTTACAAAGTGATTCCATTTATATAGACCAAAAACTCATCGTTTCAAAAAAACAACAGACGTCAAGTAATACGAATTCACAAGCATCATCGACTGTAAATCCGACAGTAGCTATAAAGCCAAGTGCCACTACAGCAAAGATTTATACATATGTTGTAGTGAAAGGTGATAATTTAACAAAAATTGCATCGAAAAATAATACAACAGTTGCAAAGATAAAACAATGGAACGGTTTAACATCCGACAAGATTTACATGGACCAAACATTAATTATTCGAAAAGAGGAGCTTGCTTCAACAGGCCCGATTGCTTCATTAACAGAATCTAATTCTTCAGGAACAACAGGGAATCCTTCGACAGGAGCACCTTCACCTGGCATTTCAAGTGCGGATCAAGAAATTGCCGCTCAACTTGCTAAAGAGAAAAAAATACAAACAGCGCCTAGTATGACAAATTTAGAAAAGTACAAGGATGCAATTAATCTAGCTAGTTCATTAATAGGAACACCGTATGTGTATGGAGGAAATTCGGTAGACGGATTTGACTGTAGTGGATTTGTCAATTATGTCTATTCAAATGCAGGTTTTAGCATTACACGTAAAAGTAGTTTAGATTACTTCATGAACGATACAACGATTGTCGCAACTCCTGTGCCCGGAGATGTTGTATTCTTTAAAAATACTTATATTTCAACGATTTCTCATATGGGCGTATATATAGGAGATAATCAATTTATTCACGCTAGTTCAAATGGCGTAGAAGTTTCAAATTTATCATATGACTACTGGGATACACGTTTTGTTGCATTTAAACGTTTTAATGTAGTGAAATAGTAGAGTGGCGACTTTCTATATTAATAGAAGGTCGCTATTTTAATTAAGAGGAAGGGAGGGTATGAACTTTAACATTACAAATATTACAGATATTATCAATTTAAGTTTGTTTATGTAAAATAATGTTTTGTGAAAAATGTGCAAAAGTAGTGAGAAACACTGATATAAAAGGGGTTATTGGATATTTCAACATTCTTCCTATAAAGGGTTAATGTAACTGACTTGTTACATAAATGTAATGTCGTAAAAGCGTTACTCATGTTAATCTAGTAACAGGTAAATTTTCAGAAAGATAGATGAATTAAAACTTGTATTGGAGGATTACGATGAAAAATTCAATGGTATTAAAAAGCGGAGTTGTTGCTTTCTTAGCAGCTTTAGCGATTTTCTTCTCACCAGTAGTGGGAGATCATAAAGCAGAGGCTTCGACAATTAGTTCAGAAGATCTTACGACAAAGTCTAAAGAATTCATAGGTGTAAAATACCGATATGGTGGTACATCAACTGCAGGTTTCGATTGTTCAGGTTATGTTCGTCACGTATTTAGTCAGCTAGGCGTTTCATTACCACGTACATCAGCTTCAATGTATGATACTGGTGAAGCAGTTAGCAAATCGGATTTAGCAGTTGGAGATTTAGTATTCTTTAACACTTCAGGACGCGGTGTTTCACACGTAGGAATTTATATCGGTGGAAACAAATTTATCCACTCAATGACTGGAACAGGTGTAACAATTACAGATATTAATGACAAATGGTATTGGGGTAGCCGCTACGTAGGTGCTAAGCGCGTAGCAACTGTAGAATAACCCAACTAAAATACGTTGAAAAAATTATAGTAAAAATCCAAAACAATACGTATACAACAATTCCTTACTTGCAATGCAGGTAAGGGATTTTTTTATGGAGGTAAACGCACAAAACAGGAGCGTATCCGCACAAAAGTCCCGGTAAACGCACAAAACGAGAGTCTATCCGCACAAAAGAGCCCCGTAAGCACACAAAATAAAAGCGTATCCGCACAAAAACACCCAGCAAACGCACAAAACAAAAAAATCCGTCCCTCCCATTAAGGAAGAGGCGGATGTTAATAGGTTACTGAGGTACGCGAGCAGTCCAGCGAGAAAGGTCTGCATCTTCTGCTGTTACTAACTCAGCAGGGAAAATAAACGTCCAAGGTTTTGTTGAATTTGGTTGTACCGTTAACACAGGGTCCATTTTAAATGAACCTTTTGCAATAAGTTTACCGTTAGCATCTGTAATTTCTAAAGGTAATTGTTCAAGGTTGATTGCTTTATCATTACCGTTTCGAATGAAAATAGATGCATGTAAAGAGTTATCATCGTTTAAACGAATTTGTAAGCCAGTGAAGTTTACTTCTGTTTTCCCTAACTTCGGTAAATCTTTAATAATTTCTGCAAGTTTTTCTTGTTGATCTTTTGGTAATTGCTTTTTCCACGTATCATCTAAGTCCAATTGGTGACCACGTAGCGAAATTAAATTGAACGCAATTGTCCAGCCTTCTTCAGGTACTTCTTCTGCTGCTAGAGCACTACGATCAAATTCGAATACCCATGGGCGCGCACTGTTTGGTGGGATAACACCTAATTCTTTGAAGTTGAACGTTTTGCTACCAAGACGGTTACCTTCTTTATCTAATAATAATAGTTCAATTTCACCTAATTCAATCGGTTGCGATAAAGATGAACGGAAAAATGCTTTAACGTTCCATGCGCCGCTCTTTTTATCTTCCTCGATATTAATCGCAGCTAGTGATAATTGGTTTGGCTTTAATGGTTGTAAATCGTTTGCTAGGAAGTTGAATACATATTGCTGCTCTTGTGGTACGTTCCAATCAGGATGGAAAGAAAGCTTTGTTTTCACTTCTGATTTTGTGCTTAATCCAGCTTTTTTACCTGTAAGTTCTTTCGAGTCGATAGCTGAATCTTTACCGACTGTATCTGATTTTTTAAAGAATGAAAATAAGCCCATTATTATTGCTCCTCCTGCATCTCTTTCGTTAATGATTTCATGAAAATAACGAGTTCTTCTACGATTTGACGGCGTAATTCTTGATAGTTTTTGCCGAATAATTCTAAACCTTCACGTTGATAAATACGCATCGGATCTTCTTGTTGGTATTGACGTAAACCGATACCTTCTTTTAAATGTGCCATTTGTTCAAGGTGTTTTACCCACATGCTATCAATGAAGGAAAGCATAACACGTGGAATGACTTGCATCATACGCTCATCTTCGCTATATGTGTCAATCATTGCTTTAATTTCGTCGACTTGTGGTTGCATGCTAGCTAAAATGCGTGCTACTTTGCTTTCTTCACGGTCAACTGTAATAGGTGTTAAAAATAGCGAATTAACCGTACGTTCCATTTTATCGAAGTCCCAATCAATGATATCAAGCTCTTCAGGGGCATTATCTCGAACAGCAAAGTCAACCGTTTCATCTAGCATTGTTTTTAATTTGCCGAGTAAATCTTCATTTGCTAATACATTATTACGTAATGTGTAAATAACTTGGCGTTGATCGTTAATGACGTCATCTAGCTTTAAGTTGTATTCACGCATTGAGAAGTGTGCGCCTTCTACGATACGTTGTGTACGGTCTACTAGTTCGAACACTTCTTTATTTAAGACGCGACCGATTTCATTTACTTGTAATTTCTTTTTAAATTTCTCTAAATCTTCTTTTGCGAAGCGTTTTAGCATATCGTCTTCAAGGGAGAGAATAAAAATACTTTCGCCAGGGTCCCCTTGACGACCTGAACGACCACGCAACTGGTTATCAACACGGCGACTTTCATGCTTTTCTGTACCTAATACGCACAGACCACCAAGTTCGTGTACACTTTCACCTAACGTAATATCTGTACCACGACCAGCCATGTTTGTTGCAACGGTAATACGTCCTTTTTGACCAGCTTCTGAAATTAACTGTACTTCTTGTTCAACTGTTTTTGCATTTAATAGTTGATGTTTTAAGCCATATTCTTTTAATTTTTTTGATACAGCTTCAGATTGTAAAATGGATGTTGTACCGATTAATACAGGTTGTCCATTTTCATGACGGCGAAGTGCTTCTTGGGCAACATACTCGTACTTTTGATCGATTGTTTCGAATACGATATCTTGTCGGTCAACGCGCGCGCGCGGACGATTCGTCGGAATTTGAATAACGCTCATCCCGTAAACTTCGTTAATTTCCTTTTCTTGTGTTTTCGCAGTACCTGTCATTCCCGATAATGATGGGTACATACGGAAGTAGTTTTGAATCGTGATTTGTGCCTGAGCTTTGTTTTCCTCAGTAATTGTCACGCCTTCTTTCGCTTCAATTGCTTGGTGTAGGCCGTCTGATAATGAACGACCTTCCATAATACGTCCTGTGAACATATCGACTAATTCGATTTTGTCATCACGAACGATATAATCTACGTCACGTTTGAACATTACATGTGCTCGCACGGCCTGAATTACGTAGTGGTAAAGTGTTTGGTGTTCTAAATCATATAAATTATCAACACCAAATGCAGCTTCCACTTTTTCAATACCTTGTTCTGTTAAAGACGTTGCTTTTGTTTCGTCATCAAAATCGTAATCTTCGTCTGCTACGAAACGTTTTGCTAGCATCGCCGCAATTTGATGAAGCTCAGCATTTGCCATCATTTTACCTGCGATAATAAGCGGTGTTTTTGCTTCGTCAATTAGTACTGAGTCTACTTCGTCAATAATAGCGAAGTGATATGGACGTTGTACTTTATCGGCAATTGAATGCGCCATGTTATCTCGTAAATAGTCAAAGCCAAATTCTGTACCAACGCCATAAGTAATGTCTGCATTATATGCTCGTTTTTTATCGTCCGGTTCCATCATCGGTACGTTTAGACCAACTGTTAAACCGAGGAATCGATGGATTTGACCGATTAATTCGAAGTCACGCTTTGCTAAATAGTCGTTTACTGTAATGACGTGAACGCCTTTTCCTTCAAGGGCACGTACATATGACGGTAGGGAAGCAACTAATGTTTTCCCTTCACCAGTAGGCATTTCGGCGATATTTCCTTCAGCTAATACGAGACCGCCAATTAATTGCACGTCAAAATGACGCATGTTTAATATACGTTTAGATGCTTCACGAACAACTGCAAATGCTTCAGGAATAATTTGCTGAATTGTTTCGCCTTTTTCTAAACGCTCTTTAAATACTACAGTCATATGCTGAAGTTCTTCGTCTGTCATCGGGGCAAACTTGTCTTCAAGCTTATTAATCTGATCTACAATTTGATAGTATTTTTTTAGTTCGCGAGCACTTGTTTGCTCTTTGTTACGTTTAAAAATTGAGAACATTATTTTTACGCTCCTTTTAACTTGCCGACATAAGTAAGTAGGCACTAAAATATTTTATCAAAAATTTATAACAATGACTACCAATGTAAAAAACATTTCAAATATGAAGGAAATGGAAAATCATTTAACGTTAAATATATGGAAAAAATTAGGTCAGAATGTTATGCTGTTAAATGAGAAAAGCTATATTTTAATGTGTAGTCATGCTATAATACGTTTGGATAAAAAAATGTATATTATTTTTTCTTAAGGAGGAGAGACATGATTTACGTGTCTTTAATCGTGGCGGTCGTTGCTGCCATTTTACTAACTCCATTTGTAAAGCGTTTAGCTTTTCGTATTGGTGCAGTTGACGCGCCAAACTATAGAAAGGTACACGCACGTATTATGCCACGACTAGGTGGTTTAGCGATATTTGGTGCATTTCTAATTGGTGTTGCTGTATTGCGTCCTGATAGTCCATATTTATTATCAATTATTTTAGGGGCTACTGTCATTGTCATTACAGGTGTGCTGGATGATATGTATGAAATTTCAGCGAAGGCAAAAATGCTAGGTCAGTTAGTTGCAGCGCTTATTATCGTATTTTACGGTGGCATTCAAATTGAGTTCATTAAACTGCCGTTTGGTGGCGAGTTAGAGTTTGGCTTTTTAAGTATTCCGTTTACAATCATTTGGATTGTTGGTATTACAAATGCAGTTAATTTAATCGATGGCTTAGACGGTTTAGCGGCGGGTGTATCGACAATTGCGTTGATTACATTATCGATTATGGCGTTTTTAATGGGGAATATGTTTGTATTAGCCATTGCAGCCATTTTGGCAGCGAGTACATTTGGCTTCTTATTTTATAACTTCCACCCAGCGAAAATTTTTATGGGTGATACAGGTGCGTTATTCCTAGGATTCATGATTGCGGTATTATCACTGTTAGGGTTCAAAAACTTAGCGGTTGTATCATTTTTAATTCCCGTTCTTATTTTAGGTGTACCGATTTCGGATACATTCTTTGCGATTGTACGTCGCTTACGTATGAAGAAGAAGTGGTCTGATCCAGATAAATCACATTTACATCACTGTTTATTGAACTTAGGCTTTTCACATCGTCAAACAGTATTATTTATTTACGCGATGGCGATTTTATTTGGTTTATCAGCCATTATTTTCTCAATGGCAACGTTATGGGGGGCAATTTTACTCATTACGGTTATTTTAGTAGCGCTTGAGCTATTTGTTGAGGTTATTGGACTAGCTGGTAAAAACTATCGCCCGCTCATCAATTTTGTAAGAATGTTTAATAAGTAGAAATTAGGAAAGTGTAGATGAAATCAACATTTGATTTTGTCTACGCTTTTTTGTTTAGATGGAAGCGA
>JBJEFO010000189.1:12307-14667 GCA_051874135.1 Lysinibacillus sp. | reverse complement strand
CCGTGGAGACAACACAGTTGGCGCGGCTCGTTTGGCGGCTAGCGCGAACGACTGATGGCAATCAAAAGTCGAGAATCTTTTATTTTCCGACTTTTAAACTCGGTATTTTGAATATTCATTTTTGCTCATATTTAGTAAACAATAAAAAAATCCCGCTATTCACAATTGGAAATGTGAACAGCGGGATTTCATATTAATTATTAACGAATGCCTAATGCCATTTTTGCATAGCGTGACATCTTATCTTTTGACCATGCTGGCTGCCAGACGATGTTTACATCGATGTCCTTAATTTCAGGTAGTTCACCTAATGCTGTACGCACTTGATCTACAATTACTGGACCTAATGGACAGCCCATTGAAGTAAGCGTCATTGTAACAATCGCTAAACCTTCTTCATTTAAATCTACATCATATACTAAACCTAAGTTCACAATATCAATGCCTAACTCAGGATCGATTACGTTTTCTAAAGCACCAAACATGCTATCTTTCATATCTTGGTCGATTGCCATTGTTGTCTCTTCCTTTCACATCGTTATGTATTGTAATCATATCAGAAGTTGTGTTTTATGCCAAATGTTGTGCTATCCAAGCTGTTACAGCTAGTACACCATCTCTCGATACAGCATGCCCTGCTTTTTTATCTAATATGTATTCGACGTTATCCGCTTTCCCTTCTCGTACTAATAGCTCATAAAATGGATACGTCATTTGGAATGGAACGACAGGATCTTTTCGACCATGCCAGAACATAACCGGTACCCGCTCAAAAATAGCTGGATTTGTTTTAACATTATATTCTTTTAAAGTTTCCATTATGTCCTGTCTTTGCTGTTCTGTCATCGGGACATGTGTTCCTTGTTCTTCCATTTGCTTCAGTTGAAACTGTGCCATTTCTGTATAGCTAACAGCACCCATTAATACGCCCGCCGCCTGAATCCAATCATATTTTTTTAAACAGCCCGTCGTCGTAATACCGCCCATCGATGTCCCCATCACACCAATGTTTCCATTAAAGCCCTTTTCCTTTAATACTTTATGAAGAATTCCAACTTCTTCTACATATTTTATGACGATACGCCAAAAAATTAAATTCATTTGGTGTTCTGGTAAATTTTCAGAACGTTCCCCGTGCATATAAGCATCCGGCAAAATGACACGCACGCCCTTCTCCACTAAATTATATGCATAATGAAGATTATGCTCCTTAGCACTCATAAAACCATGCAAAAAAACAACAATCGGTGCATCCTTTTTCATTTCTTCCTTATATACATGCAATAAAGGAATTCCTTGCCACTGTTCTTTTTGTACGATCACTTTCTTCACTCCTCTATTTCTTTTCCTATTAGCGTATACAATTATTCACTTTTATTGTAACAACCTATACAAGCTAGACTCAATAGATAGCTGTCATCCTAACTAACGACTAAATTCACGAGTGTGCGGATGATGGTCATCAAAAATTTCGTTTATATGGATATAATATTTTGACGATATTGTATAAAAAACGATAGAATGAACAAATGTAGAAAGGGGCTTGCCTGAATGAAACAGCATTTAATTGTATTAGATTTAGATGGTACTTTACTAACTGATACGCAAACGATTTCACCATATACGAAAGATATTTTAATAAAAGCAAAAGAGGCTGGCCATAAAGTAATGATTGCTACAGGACGTCCATTCCGTGCTAGCCAAGTTTATTATAATGAGCTTGCCTTAACAACGCCAATTGTAAACTTTAACGGCGCTTTTATCCACCATCCACGCAATAAATCATGGGGGGAAATGCATTCACCGATTGCGATGAGCGTTGTTCATGACGTAGTAGACTCGGTTAATAAATTTCACTATGAAAATTTAATTGCGGAAGTAATTGATGATGTATATATGCATACAGAAAGTACGGAGCTTGTTAACATTTTTGGCAATGGTAATCCTCGCGTCACAACAGGTAACTTAAAGCTTAACCTACGTGAAGATCCAACTAGCTTATTAATTCAAGCAGATGACTTTAACGTCCCGATTATTCGTCAACATTTACAGGATGTACATGCGGAACTAATTGAACATCGTAAATGGGGTGCACCATTCCCAATTATCGAAATCGTTCGTAAAGGCTTAAACAAAGCAGTCGGCATTTCACGCGTTGCCCATGATTTAAATATCCCGAGTGAACGCATCATTGCTTTTGGCGACGAAGATAACGATTTAGAAATGATTGATTATGCAGGAATTGGCGTAGCAATGGGCAACGGAATCCCTGAATTAAAATCTATTTCTAATGAAATTACTCTTAGCAACAATGATGACGGCATCGGTATTTTCCTTGCTGATCGATTAAATTTAAAATA
>JBJEFO010000189.1:0-12207 GCA_051874135.1 Lysinibacillus sp. | reverse complement strand
GTAATCAATGTTCCAGTTTTTCACGCGTTTGTTAACTGGTACGATTTCGTAACGGAATTGCATTGGAATAACAATTGCATTGTCTTCCATGTATTCTTGGAATGCACGGAATTGTTTAGCACGGTAGTCATTATCAAATGCGTCCTGAGAGTTGATATTCAATAACGTAGTTTCTAACTCTTCAGAAGTGAAGCGTGAGAAGTTATATACTGCTGTTTTTGAATATAAACCGAATGGAGATGGATCAGTACCAGTTCCCCAAGCACCCATGAAGATATCAATCTCAGGGTCATCATTTTGTACTTTATCGTAGAACGAGTTAAACTCGATTAAACGACCAGTTACTAACGTTACGTTAAGACCTACTTCTTTCCAGTTTTGTAAGTAGAAAGAAATTACATCTTCTTGTGTTTGGTCACCAGACATTGCTGCTAACTTAATTTCAAGTGGGTTACCGTCTTTATCTTCACGGATACCATCACCATCAACATCTTTATAACCAGCTGCATCTAAAATTTCATTCGCTTTATCTGGGTTATAAGTATAACCTTCTAAAGACTCATCATAGTAAGATGCGAATACTGGTGGAATTAATGAGTTTGCACGCTCACGTAAGTTGTTGTAATAAACTTCAGATACTTGCTCGATGTCTAAAGCATACGCAAGAGCTTTACGTAACTCTACATCGCCCATTTTTGACCCTTCAATATCTGTTACAACAGTGTTGTTTTCATAATCGTATTTACCAAGCTTGAAGCTTAAGTAAGAGTAGTATAGCTCTGGACGGCCTAAAATATCGATGTTATCGATGCCTTGAATTTCTTCCCACTTTGTAGCATTAAAGTGTTGCACAAGATCGTACTCACCTGATTTAATCGCTACAGAGATAGAGCTTGATGGTACAACTTTTACAAGAACGCCATCTAATTTTGGTTTACCTTTCCAGTAGTGCTCGTTCGCTACGAACTGTACAGATTCACCAGGAACAATTTTTTCAAATTTGAATGCACCTAATGTTACAGGGTTTTTACGTACTGCGTCATGGCTTAATAAGTCTGCTACAGGAATGTCACCGATTTGGTGAGATGGAGCAGCGTAAGTCCAAAGACCGTCACCACCAGAGTAGATTGCTGGTGATAATTTTTTGAATGACATTTCTAACGTTGTATCATCCACTTTAACTAAACCAGAAATTGTATCAGCAGTACCTGCATGATATTCTTCAATACCTACGATGTTTTGTAAATCGCCATCGTAGCGTACACCTTCATAATCTTTATGACCGATAATTTCGTATGGTAAGATTAAGTCTTCAATTTTTAAAGGCTCGCCATCTGACCATTTAACGCCTTCGCGAATTTTCACGATTGCTTTATTATTTTCTTCATCTACTTCTAAAGAAGCAATACCTTCGTCAGTAATTAAGAAATCACCGTCAACGTCGAAAATTGAGTTAGATGCCCATGCAAAAAGATCTGCATCATAAGCATCTTCGTATAATTCAGCTAAGAAGATCCCTTGGAAAGGCTCATCTTTCACCATTGCAACTTGAAGTGTACCACCAGTGATTGCATCACCATCGTTTTTAACTTCAAGTGATAATAGCTCTTCAGCCGGTGAAGTAGTAGTATCTGATCCTTTATCTTCATCTTTTGAATCTGAAGATGAATCATCATTGCCACCACATGCAGCTAATACTAAAAGTACTGCAAATAACATAGCTAGTAATGACCAACTTTTGTTTTTCATTTCTATTCCTCCCTTTTTTTACTTTCCTAGCTTTTTATAAATTGCTAGTTATTTTATATACAACACATTTGTTTAGAAAACCAATGTGTAAGTACCAAAATCAAAAAATCCACTAAGTTGGAAGATAACCAATTTTCAGTTAATTGTTGGTAAAGGATAAAGACTAATAAATTAGTCCTTATGCCTTTCTATTAAATTAACCTAATCGTTGTTTCGCATCTGCTGCACGATGTAAAGCTTGACCAACGTAATTGATGCCTAACATCATTAGCAGAATGAATATAGCTGCTGGTAACCAGCACCACCAATATTGATACAGTACAAGCGGGTTATTTGCATAACTTACAAGTGTACCAAGCGATGGTGTTGAAGGTGGTAAACCGAATCCTAAGTAAGATAATCCCGTTTCAATCCCTACGTTACCCGCAAAGTTTAACGTTAACTCAACAATTAAAATTGAGCTTAAGTTCGGCATAATTTCCTTGAAAATAATGACGAAATCATTTGTACCGAGCGTTTTTGAAGCATTTACATAATCACGGCGACTTTCCGATAACGCTTTCGAACGCACAAGACGCGCTGTTCCCGTCCATAAGAAAATACTCATAATTAATACAAACTCTGGTACAGTATATTTTGGGATAATCGTAACAAATACGATAATTAGCATAAGTGATGGAATTGTGATAAAGAAGTCGATAATACGCATAAACATATTATCAATCCAACCACCAAAATAACCGCAAATTAAACCGACAAAAATACCAAAGATACCTGTAATTGCCGTAATCGCAATGGCAATACCAATTGAGTTTCGTGCCCCAATAATTAATTGACCGAGAATATCACGACCACCTTGATCGGCTCCAAGGAAAAAATTGTCGCCCGGTGCTGCATATTTATCTCTTAATGAGATTTTCATAAGTGCTTCTTTATCAATAAACCATGCCCAAATGAATACCCCGACAATGACTATAATTAACGCGATTAATGAAAACATCGCAACTTTATCTTTTTTAAACTCTCTCCAAATTACTTGCCAACCTGTAGGCGGAGAGCTTACTACTTGTTCATTTTTTGCACTTAATTCGATAGACATTTTTTTCACCTCTCCTTATTGTTTAGTAGATACGCCTATTCAATTCGAATACGTGGGTCAACGATACTCATGATAATATCCGATAATAGACTACCTAATAACGCTAAGAAGCCATATAACATAACGAGTGCCGTAATAACACTATAATCACGAGATGTAATAGATGAGATAAATAATTGACCCATACCTTGGTAACCAAAAATTGTCTCAATAAAGATAGATCCACCTAATAAACCTGTGATTGTAAAACCTAGGAACGCTGCAATCGGTAATAAAGAGTTACGGAAAATGTGACGAGAATATACTTTCTTCATCGGAATCCCTTTACTACGCGCAGTACGTACGTAATCTTGTACTTTCGCATCGACAATCTCTGAGCGTAAGTATTGAATAACAGTTGTTGTTCCTAGTACAGCGTATGTGAATGCTGGTAATAAAATATGGTAAAGCTTACTCATGACATAACCAAACGTTCCTGGATCATGTTTAATATCTACAGTTCCACTTGTAGGGAACCAGTCTAACGTATAACCAAAGAAGAATAAGAATAATAACGCTAGAATAAACGTTGGAATTGCATATGAAATAAAGCTATATAAGATGATACTTTTATCTAACCATGAGTTATGATAACGACCCGCTAACACCCCTAGAGGTATAGCAATTGCATATAGCATAATCACGCTGACTAACGATAACCAGAACGTATTTAATGCACGTTCTCCGATTAAGTCACCTACATCACGTTTAAATGTATAACTTAATCCAAAATCTCCTTGGAACGCATTCCCCATCCAACGTGCATATTGTTGATACCAAGGATCATTTAAGCCATTTTTCTCACGTAATTCCTCAATACGTGCAGGGTCTGTATCTGGTGTAATCGCACCTGTGAACGGATCCCCTGGCATAAATTGCGCCATGATGAAAATGATTAAACTTAAGACAAATAGCTGCGGAATCATAATTAAAAAACGTCGAACTATCGTTTTCCACATATTAGATTCCCTCCTTCACTTGCGCTATTGAAGATGTAGCTGCTACGAAATGCGTAGTCGAAATAGGCGATAAATCAAATACTCGGCCATTTTCGTCAAAATATTTCGCATGCTCTAGCTGATAGTTTTTTTCCACTTCAATACGCTCACGTTTACGCTCTTCACGTCCAACTGGTGATACGTCAGGAATTGCAGATAATAAACGCTTTGTATAAATATGTTGCGGATTATTGTAAATATCATGCTTCGTTCCTGTTTCAACGAAGCGCCCTTTATACATAATGTTGATATAATCACACATATGTTTTATAACACCAAGGTCATGCGAAATGAACAAGTAGCTTAGCCCATATTCATTTTGAATGTCCTTCATGAAGTTCAATACTTGTGCTTGTACCGATAAATCAAGTGCAGATACTGGCTCATCCGCAATGATTAATTTTGGATTTGTAGCCATCGCACGTGCAATCCCAAGACGCTGCTTTTGACCACCAGAAAACTCATGGGGGTATTTAATTTTCGCATCTTCAGGCATCCCAACGATTGCTAAAAGCTCACTAATTTTTTTGGATTCTTCTTGTGGTGTTAAGCTTAAAAAGTTACGAATCGGCTCTGCTAAAATATCTTGTACACGCTTTCGCGGATTCATCGCTGATGTGGAATCTTGGAAAATCATTTGGATATCACGATTAAACGATGAATTGCGATCACGCCGACGATTCGTTACGTTCTCACCTTCATAAATAATTGATCCTGAAGAAATTTTTTCTAAGCCAATAATCGATTTACCTGTTGTCGATTTACCACAACCGGATTCACCTACTAAACCGTATGCTTTTCCACGCTCCAATTCCATCGTTACACCATCAACAGCATAAACGTGGTCAACTACTCGATTAAAAAAACCGCCACGAATTGGGTAATGGACTTTTAAATCATTGATTTGCATGAAACTCATGATGTTTGTCCTCCTTCTTCGCCGTCAAAATAAAAGTGCTTATAGCATGAACATCTTACAAAATGTCCTTCTGAGATTTCATGCAATTGTGGGTTCGCCTCATGTGCTGACGCTGAGATCCATGGGATACGCGGAGCAAATCGGCATCCTGTACGTGGTAACTTCATCAACGAAGGTACAATCCCTTCAATTACATTCAATTTTTCATCTTCACTATTCATTTGTGGAATTGAGTTAAATAGCGAGCGCGTATATGGATGCTTCGGATTCTCAAATAACTCTTCAACAGACGCTAACTCAATAATTTGTCCAGCATACATAACAGCTACTCGGTCTGCTACTTCCGCTACAACACCTAAGTCATGCGTAATTAAAATAATACCCGCACCTGTTTCTTCCTGTAATTCAATTAATAAATCTAAAATTTGTGCCTGAATTGTTACATCAAGCGCCGTTGTTGGCTCATCCGCAATAATGATTTGTGGCTTACAGCTAATCGCAATCGCGATAATTACACGTTGACGCATCCCACCAGATAATTGATGCGGAAACTGTCTAGCTACACGTGGAGGGTTTGGAATACCTACTTGGCCTAAAAGTTCAAGTACACGTTTACGACGTTGCTCCTTCGTTAAATTCGTATGATAAATCAAGCTTTCTTCAATTTGCTCTCCAATGCGCATTAATGGGTTTAAAGCAGAAAGCGGGTCTTGGAATATCATACCAATCTCTAGACCGCGTACTTCATTGAATTCGTCTTCTGTCATACGGGCTAAATTTTTATTTTTAAATAAAATTTCACCTTGAACGCGCGTCTTATTATGATCATGCAAACCGATAATCGATGTTGCTAACGTACTTTTTCCACAACCCGACTCACCTACAATGGCTAAAATCTCATTTTTGCGCAATGTTAGTGAAACGCCGTCAACTGCATCAAAATACGTATCGCCAATTCGGAAGCCGGTGTGCAAATCTTTAATGTTTAATAGTTCCTGTGACGTTTTCAAATTGTTACTCCTTTCGAATCGTATTAGGTGTGAATATTTTGAATTTTCGAAATACAGAGAAGTAATTCGAGCAATCTTATCTATCAAAAACTTCACAATTTCGATATTTGATATTATATTGTTATGAATTATACATTCTGAAAATAGTACCCGTCAATATATACAATTGAAATTATTTTGGCATAACGTAAAAATTTGTATATTTAAATTTTTAAAAATATTCTTACGATTTATCGCTTTAAATCGATAGTAATCCATCTCTTTAAATACATTTTTTTCTAAATAAGTGTATTCCTTAAATGAAATAATTGTTATTCTAAAAAATCCCAAATTTGTATATTTTATTATAAAAATGAAATTACCCCGTATATATATACATCAATAACTCGAAAATAATGAATAATTATTCATAATAATCTATAAATAAGACTACTAATTATATTTTATGTACACAATTAGTCTTTTATTAACGAAGTTTTCAGAATTTAAAGGTATGACGTCTATTGTCCAATTAACAACTCTTACTACAATAAATTGTTTTATACTAAATTGCAAATTTTTTGTTTATAGAATTCGACTGTTTTAATAGATTCGTAATATTCTGTGAATTTACCGGAAAATAGAAGACATGATACTGTCTTTTCCAATGTGGTTTTCGCTCCAAATAAAAAAACGATTTCGGCACTAGTTTCCGAAATCGTTTTAATCTTATTTTTGTTGTTGGGCATCCTGTTCTGCTCGGCGTTTACGTCCACGTTTTACAACTGTGATTACAAATACCGTAAATAAAATATAGACAATTGCTAACGCCACTACGTAAGAAGTATTAATACCTGTTTTATCTATCACTTGGTACATTTCAAACATTTCACGATCTAAAATAACTGGATAATTCCCATCTTTGTTAACACGAATAATGTCACTTTCAAACATACCGCGAAGCTCTTTATCCTTACCAATCAAGTCTTCTGTTAAATCGATACGGTTTGTAATACTTGTATTATTAATAACGATAATCCAATGTTCATCATCCGTTTTACGCTCGAATGCTAGGAAGCCGTCATCGTTTTTCAATACAGCAAATTCACCATTGCGCAAAGTCCATGATTGATTACGTAATGATTGAATATTCGAAATTTTATTAATCAGCTCTTCATCTGTTTTAAAATTATAATATTGGTGCGATTCTGGACCTGCTACACCATTCATCCCAATTTCTGTACCATATTGTGTTACTGCTACACCAGGCATTAACAATGTTGCTGCATAGGCTAAAGGTAGACGGTTTGGCGGGTACTCATTCCCCGTTTCCATCACGTCATATGTAAAGCGGTTTGTCCAAATGGAATCCATAAATAGTTGTGACGGTTTATCCCCACTATCTACGTATTTCGTTACTGCTTCTGTTGATAAATCTACATCTTTAAAGGCCTCTTTAAATAAAGTATGTGTATCTTCATGGAAATCTACATCAAAGTTTGCGTTACTTTCACCATTTGCCATAACATAAATAGCATCGTCCACGTTTTTAATAGCAGCGATTAATTCATTTAAAAACGCTTCACTTGCACCGTCAATGTTCGTTAAGCGCACACCGCCAAAGTCATATGTAGAAATAAATTCAACTAATGCATTTTTTAAAGCAGCTTGGACATCTGGATTTTCTAAGTCAAATTGAACTTGACCATTCGCTGTAGAAGCAATCCAATCTGTATTAGCGGCCCACTCATGATTTGCACTAACATTTGATAACGGGAAATCAACCATTACTTCCATCTTTTTGCCGTTGAAATAGTCAATGACTGCAGTTAATTCCTCTGCTGTACCAAAGTGAGGCTCAAGTTCTGTATAGCTTGTCGGCAACGAGCCATCATATTTTTCCGTTGCAAAGACAGGTCCAATCGATACAATCGTATAACCAAGCTTTACAATATTGTCGCCTCGATTCACTAATCCAGCAAAGTCTCCACCCGCAAACTGCGTTGGATCTTGCGTATTCACATTAACATCATTTTGTCCTGAACCATTGAAATAACGGTCGACTAATAAATCATATATACTCTCATCTGCAATTGTACGTGTTTCTTCTGCCTGCATAGGTGCTACACATAAACTCGTTGCAAGAAGTAAACTTGCTGCAGTTGCACTAATCCATTTTTTAAATCCCAAATTAATCCCTCTCCTTTAAAGCAATCCATCGTCATTTTACCAAAATTTTGTGTACTATGGAGGAAGTTTTAAAAAATAAACACGTCAATATACGTCAAATCAGTGACAATTTAGGAAATCTTGGCTCACTCCATAAATCATGCACGTTACTACTATTTTCTTAATATACATATCTCAAAAAATTCCATTAGAAAAAGCTCTGAGAAAATTATCTCAGAGCCGTTCCATTCACTTAGAAGAAATCCATTCCAACTGGTAATTTTAGTCCATAGAATAATAATAAGAATAAGAATACTACGAATAATCCCCAGAAAATTGTTGTTGGTTTGTTTTTCTTTTGACGAACTAAAATCATTTCCATCATAGCGATTAATAAAATTCCAAACATGAACTTCATATCGTAGTCCATACCTGTTGCATCTGTACGTAAGTTAATTGCCCACTCGTAGTAAAGTGCGCCCCCAGAAATAATGATTAAAATGTAGAATAAGCGTAACGCCATATGTACACCCTTAGATTTTACAATACCTGTAGCTGCTAGGAAAAATAAAACTAATCCTATTACCCAAGTTGTAATATGTAAGTGTGTTGTACTTGTTAAAAAGTCCATTGTTGTCCCCACCTCATAATTTTCTTTACATGCAATATCCTACCATGCAAGGGAAATCGATTCAATTGATTCGGTTTAAACCTAGTAAACTAGTTATCATTTGTGGCAAAAAAACGTCACCTATATAAACTGAATATAAATTTTATAGCTTTCATACGAAAAGGGCCACTGTTGTAGTGGCCCTTTTCATTAAGCAAAGCGATTAGCTAATGTACCAATACCTTCAATTGATATTTTTACTTCATCGCCCGCTTTTAAATACTCTGGCGGGTTCATTCCTTTACCAACACCTTCTGGAGTACCCGTTAAAATAATATCGCCTGGTTCAAGTGTTACATATTGCGATACGATCGAAATAATATCCTCAACAGAGAACATCATATGTTGCGTTGAACTATTTTGGCGAATCTCTCCATTTACTTTCGTTACGATTGAAAGGTTTTGTGGATCTGGAATTTCGTCTTTCGATACTAAATATGGTCCAAGTGGGCATGTACCATCTAAGCTCTTACCTAAGAAATATTGACCGTGACGATATTGTACGTCACGCGCTGAAATATCGTTGCCAATTGTATAGCCAAAAATATAATCAAACGCTAATGCTTTAGGGATGTTTTGACCGCGTTTACCAATAACGATCGCTAATTCGCCCTCGTAATCTAGCGAATCTGTTTTATCTGCATGAATCGGTAATGTCGCTTCATCAGCTGCAATAGCAGTTGGTGATTTTGTAAAAACAAGAATGTTTTCAGGTGCTTTTTCTGCGCCCATTTCAATCGCATGCTCGTTGTAGTTTTTACCTACACATAAAATATTTTTCGGCGTACGCGGAATTGGGGCAAGCCATTCAATTTCTGTAAATGCTTGCTTGAATGATTCTACATTATCGCTTTGTCTAGCTGCTTCGACTAATTTACGCGTTTGCTCTACGAAGTCAAAGCCTAATGAAATACCTTCAATAATTGTAGACGGGAACGATGGAAGAACGTTCAGTTCTTGTTGAATTTTTAATACGTCCCATACTGCTTCTTCTTTTTTTACTTTTGGTCCGAATTTTACTTGTCCGTCTAACTTAAACGATAATAGTTTCATAGTGATAAAGCGCTCCTTCTTTTTTATACATCATACATCAAAATCTCAAAAATTTCCTTATTTTTCTGAATACATTTTTCCATAAGTTAACCGTTTCACTGCTGCTTCAAGTGGTCCTTGCTTGAATTTCGATAACCAAATCTCCGCTATAATTACTTGAATAGCAAAAATCCCTAGCGCCATATAGACTGCAGTTGGTACATCAATTTTCCCGTAAAGACCGAAACCGTAATTATAAAATAATGTTGTACAAATAATTGTTTGTAAAATATACATCGTCATCGACATACGTCCCATTTTAGCAAGCGGCGACAGCCATTTTGTCATAGCTGGAATGAAACAAAGTACAACGATGATTGCTGCATAACCGACTGAAAGAATCGGACCACCTACGTAAACTTTTAAATAACTAAGCAAGTACGTGTTCGTAAATAAATACGGTGCACTTTTAATAAAGAGACCTAGTGCTGTCGCTAAAATAGCGAATGTAATCCACAGCCCTTTTAATTGTTTTGCTCGCTCAATTAATCGCCATTTCGCTGCAGCTGCTCCTATTAACATATACGGTAAAATGATAAATAGTGAGGAAATCCACATAAACGGGCTCATTTGCAGCGATAAATCACTTAATCGTTGGATAAATGCATCCACATATCCGCCCGTTGCATACGCCGTCACAGCATCCTGTACCTTTTGAATGTCTACAGCTTGTTGTTCCACCGCTTTATTTAACAAGCCTGATAAACTTAAAATTCCTATATAAAACAAATGGAACAAACTATTTAACGCAATACCAATTACAAGTAAAATCGTGCTCTTGTAGCGTAAGAATAACAATAGGAAAAATCCGCAAAATGCATACGTTGCAATAATATCGCCCCACCATAAAAACAATGCGTGCGCCATCCCAATAGCAAATAAAATGGCTAATCGTTTCGGAATAAACTTATATACACTGAGACCTGTTTTTTGAGCCTTCATATATTGCATCGCTAAACCATAGCCAAATAACATTGAAAATAACGGATAAAAGCTACTTTGTATGTATATATCTAAATTTTGATGCCAAATAATATCAATCGCTTCCGTAAACCAATTATCTAACTGAATATATGGCTGTGGCAAATAAAACCCAAATATATTGACAAGTAAAATGCCGAGTAAGCTAACCCCACGGATAATATCGATCGTCGTAATCCGCTCATTTAATTGTGTAGGTTGAAAATTCAAATGATATAACCTCCTGTTCTGTTACTTTATCTTACAATAAATTGAACGTGAATCGTAGGGCGCGGTTGCATGTCACGTAAATTTTACAATTAAGTAGGGCTAAAGTTTTAAAATGCACATATCCGTTCGAAATTCGCACATATCTACTCAAAAAACGCACATATAACGCCTAAATTCGCACATATCCACTCATACAAAACAAGCGTGCTACTAAAAGCAGCACGCTTGTAAAACTTAAATAGTTAATGATTCACCGATATCATATAAATATAGTACTTTTTCATCAACTTGAATATGCTTAATCGTATTGATCGCCTCTGCATAAATTGCTAACTGCAAACCGTAGCGACTCGTCATTTCTTCCGTCAATTTTGGCTCTACATGAAACGGCGGGCGAATTAAATCAGTTTTATAATCAAGTAGTACCCAACGTCCATCTATATCGCAGAACAAACAGTCAATTACCCCTTGTACAATTTGCGCATCTCCGTCTTTGTCCGCACGACTTAACGTAAACGGCACTTCACGAAGCATTTCTGTCGCCTGCTTAAAACGTGCACCAATTGGAGAAGCAAAAAACTGGAGAACGTCCTCCATATTGATGACATCTGCTTCTTGCTGGCGTAGTATCGCACGGTCAACTAAATGCTGCAAGAAAGCATTTGCTTCGTCCAAATTAGCAAAGCCTTGCTGAGGGACATGCTGCATAACGGAATGGACAACCGTACCGATTTCTGCGTTCGACATTTTCTTCTCCTGAATAAAGAGCGGGCGTCTTGCAAGCATTGACGTTGAACGCTTTAATAAATGTGCAGTCGGTTCGAATTCCTCCTGCTTTTGCATCGCCTCAAAGCGCTTAATTTCCGATACAGACGTTTTCGATTTTTTCACCGTTGCCTGCTTATAAGCATAGTCAGCTGTAAAGCGCTTCGTTAATAGCTCGACCAAAATTTCCTCTGGCTCATGCTTTACTAGTTCTTGTGCTCCTTCTTCCTCTCCGTCTTTCTTCATACGGAATCTTTCATTCGACAGCACCGTCACTTGCCATAAAGCATCTGTTAACACTTCTGCTTGCGGCGCTTCATCCGTAATCGATAGTGTTAAGAAATCATTGTGCCGTGCAACTGCCGGGCCAACCCAATCTAAATAATTGCTTGCCCCTGCTCGCAAGTAATCTGGTAAAATCACATCGCTCGGTAAATCTTGCAATGCTTCCCACTTCTCCTTCGTTTTCTCCCAGTTTTTCACGGAGCCAACCATGATGAGTTTTTCCTTTGCACGTGTCATCGCTA
>JBJEFO010000188.1:0-3389 GCA_051874135.1 Lysinibacillus sp. | reverse complement strand
GTTGTAGCACATAGTCACGAGAAAAGGATGAGTTGAGATGAAAAAATGGTTTGCGGTTATTGGAGATCCGATTGCACAGTCTAAATCTCCGGACATGCATCAAGCATGGTATGAAGAAATGGGTGTGGATGCGGCGTATATTCCGGTCCATGTAAAACCAGAAAATTTAGAGCAGGCAGTTGCTTCATTTAAACTGCTTGGTGCAAGTGGTTGGAATGTAACGATTCCCCATAAGCAAACGATTATTCCGTTTTTAGATGAATTAGATGAACTAGCAAAAAAAATGGGCGCAGTTAATACGGTTGTCCGTGATTCTGATGGCAAGCTGAAAGGCTATAATACAGACGGTCCTGGATTTGTCCGTTCATTAGAAGAAGCAGTAGGAACGGAACATCGCAATGAAGAACTCCTTTTAATCGGAGCAGGTGGCGCAGCGAGAGGTATTGCATTTGCCCTACAGCAAGCAGGATATCGCAATATTACGATTGCCAATAGAACATTAGCAAATGCACAGGCGATTGTCAGTGAGATGGGTGCAGGACAAGCCGTCACGATGGCACAAGCAGAACAAAAACTGGATACGTATAAAATTTTCGTGCAAACGACACCAGCTGGGATGAGTACAGGTAATTTTGATTTACCATTTTCACTCGAAAAGTTCCCAGAAGGAGCAATTGCGGCGGATATTGTGTATAATCCATTAATGACGCCCTTTTTACTAGCGGCTGAGCAAAAAGGTGCAAAAATTGTGAATGGACTCGGTATGTTCGTTCATCAAGGGGCGATTGCGTATGAGTATTGGCTCGGATCGTACCCGAATACAAATGGTACAATTGCTCGTTTAACGGAGCAATTAGGAGGAAAATAAATTTTATGTTAACAGGTAAACAAAAGCGCTTTTTACGTGCAGAGGCACATCATTTAGATCCAATTTTCCAAGTAGGGAAAGGCGGCGTAAATGATCACATGTTACGCCAATTACGTGATGTGTTAGAGGCGCGTGAATTAATTAAAGTACGCATTTTAGATAATTGTGAAGAGGATAAGCATACAGTTGCGGAAGAGTTAGCGAGTGGGACACGTGCGGAATTAGTGCAATTAATCGGTCTAACAGTTATTCTGTACAAAGAATCACGTAACAACAAGAAAATTGTACTGCCAAAAGCAGCTAAGAAGTAAGGTGATGAAAGGTGAAAAAGGTCGGTATACTAGGCGGAACATTTAATCCTCCGCATATCGGACATTTGATGATGGCAAATGAAGCCTATCATGCCCTTGAGTTAGATGAAGTGCGCTTTATGCCCAATGCAATCCCACCACATAAAAAAGCAGATGGTGCAACAGATGAACAACGTCAAAAAATGGTTGAACTAGCGATTGCGGATGTACCATATTTCGAATTGGAAACGTATGAGCTAGAGCGTGGTGGTCTATCGTATACATGTAACACGATGGAAGCGCTCAAGAAACGAGAGCCAGATGTTCAATTTTATTTTATTATCGGTGGCGACAGTATTGATAGCCTTTATAAATGGTATTGTATTGATAAGCTCGTCCATTATGTAAAATTTATTGGGCTCAATCGACCAGGAAGTGAATCAAAGACAGATTATCCGATTAAGATGGTAGATGCACCTGAAATCAACCTTTCATCGACTTTACTTAGAAAACGCCTCGCAAGTGGGGGCACAGTACGTTATTTAATACCAGAGCAAGTTGAGGCATTTATTCGAAAGGAAGGGTTATATGGATCGCGAAACTTTGCTTAATTATATCCGGCCAAGAATGCCAGAAAAGCGTTATATGCATACAATCGGTGTGATGGAAACGGCAATTGAGCTTGCAAATCGTTACGGTGAGAATCCGGAAAAAGCGGAAATCGCAGCTATTTTGCATGATTTAGCTAAGTTCGAAGACGAGGAAGAAATGCGTAAAATTGTCCGTGAAGAAGACTTAGGCGAGCGTTTACTTCCGTGGGGTGCTGAAATTATGCACGGACCGATTGCAGCTTATCGAGCTAAGCATGAACTAGGCGTCCAAGATGAGGATATATTAAATGCGATGCGTTATCATACGACAGGGCGTGTAGGGATGAGCAGGCTCGAAAAAATCATTTATATCGCTGATATGATTGAGCCAAGTCGCAAATTTGACGGGGTAGAAGCTTTGCGTAAAGTAGCGTCAGAAGACTTAACGAAGGCGATGCAAGCATGTATTTATCATTCTGTGAAATTTTTAGTCGATACACAACAAGCGATATACCCACTTTCAATTGAATGCTATAACTACTATTTAGGAGAGGAATATTAATACATGAACGAAACGTTATTACAAATTTCTTATAAAGCAGCAGACGATAAACACGCAGAGGATATCGTTGTATTAAATATGCAAGGTATTTCATTACTTGCAGACTATTTCATGATTTGTCACGGGAATTCAGACCGTCAAGTACAGGCAATTGCTCGTGAAATTCAAGAAAAAGCAGAAGAGAACGGATACGACGTAAAACGCGTGGAAGGTTTTGATTCAGCTCGCTGGATTTTAGTAGACCTTGGCGATGTTGTAGCACACATCTTCCATAAAGATGAGCGTGTATTTTATAATTTAGAGCGTCTATGGGGAGATGCACCTCAGTTAGACGTAACAGAGAACTAATGAGCAGCTATGAACGTTTTGCCTACGTGTATGACGAGCTGATGACGGATATCCCGTATGATGAATACGTGGAATGGATTCAGCTACATGCACCTAGTACAGAATATCCGACACTACTAGATATTGGCTGTGGTACAGGTACGCTAACAATGCAACTTGCTGATGCAGGTTACAACGTTAGTGGGGTAGATTTATCCGAAGAAATGTTATCGGTAGCACAGGCACGTGCTGAAGCGAGTGGAAAAACGATTCCGTATTATGCGATGTCAATGGATGAGCTAGATGGCTTTGATGAGTTAGATGTAGCGATTATTCCGATTGATTCGATTAATTATGTAACGGAAGAAGTTGCCGTTTTTGAGACGTTGAAGCGTGTTTATGCGGCATTGCGTGATGGAGGACAACTGTTCTTTGATGTACATTCATTATTCAAAATGGATGAAATTTTTCTAGATGGTCCGTTTACATATGACGACGGTCATGTTACGTATATTTGGCATACAGAGCCAGGTGACTACGAGCATTCAGTGACGCACCAAATGAGTTTCTTCGTAGAAACGGAAAACGGCTTGTATGAGCGTTTTGATGAGGAGCATTTCCAACGATCGTTTGCACCGGAACAATACGTGGCTTGGCTTCAGGACATTGGCTTTTCACAAGTACATGTAACAGCGGATTGGCTACCAGAAGCACCACATGAAGAAAGCGAACGCATCTTTATCCGCGCGGTG
>JBJEFO010000187.1:0-14847 GCA_051874135.1 Lysinibacillus sp. | reverse complement strand
TTCTAATTTGCGTGATATGATTTATCTAATTTAATGATCTTATCGAGAGAAGTCGAGGGACTGGCCTGATGACACTTCAGCAACCACTAGTTAGTCTAGAAAGGTGCTACTTCCAGCAAGGATTTTCCTTGAAAGATAAGAGCGAGCGCTTAATAACCTCTCATTCTTATTTGCTGGAATGTGAGGTTTTTTGATTTGAGAGAAATGGGGGACACTTGAATGCCAATTAATATACCGAAAAAATTACCAGCTGGGGATTTACTACGAGAAGAGAAAATTTGCGTGATGGAAGAAGACCGCGCCCGCACGCAACAAATTCGTCCACTAAATATTTTAGTTTTTAATCTAATGCCGGAAAAAGAAAAAACAGAATTGCAGCTTTTACGTTTATTAGGAAATACACCTTTACAAGTAAATGTTACGTTTCTAAATACAGCTACATATGAATCAAAAAATGTATCTAAATCACATTTACAGCTATTTTATAAAACGTTTGATGAAGTGAAGCATCGTCGATTTGATGGGATGATTATTACTGGAGCACCTGTTGAAAAGATGGAATTTGAAGATGTGCTTTATTGGCAAGAAATTACGACAATTATGGACTGGGCAAATGTCAATGTAACATCGATTATGTACATTTGTTGGGGGGCTCAAGCCGCGCTATATCATCATTTTGGCATCGGTAAGTTTGAGCTACCGAAAAAATGCTCAGGCGTATACTCACACGTTATTACCGATTTAACGGTGGATCTTGTGCGCGGATTTAGTGATGAATACGTAGCGCCGCATTCGCGCCATACTTCTGTTTCGATTGAGGAAGTACGCAATCACCCAGACTTACGACTATTAAGCTATTCTGATGATGCTGGCGTATTTATCGTTCAATCAAAGGATAATAAACATATTATGATTACCGGGCATTTAGAATATGACGCCACAACATTACGTGATGAATATGTACGAGATATCGCAAAAAGTGACGATGTCGATATACCGGTAAACTACTTCCCAAATAATGACCCATCAAAAGAACCAAAAAATACATGGCGTGCTCATTCGCACTTACTGTTTTATAATTGGTTAAACTATTACGTATACCAAGAAACACCTTATAAATGGGACTTTGTTGAGGAAAATATTGAATTTCATATTTAATGTAAAACGCGTGATTCGGCATGTCCGGATTACGCGTTTTTTATAAATCTTATTATTTTAGAAATAAATGGTATACTCGGATTATGTAGAAGGGAGAACGATATGGCCAATTCATTTTTAATTATTTTTCCAGTTGTTTTTACAATCTTTATTGCGACTTCCGCATTTGCATTTTATAAACTTCGTCATTACTTCAGATAGACGAGGGGTACTATTATGTATTTTTTATTAAAATAACTAATAACCTCAATAAGAAAGGGGGAATTTTAAATTGAAAAAACTCTTTTGTTTAATGCTATTCGTCACGATGATATTAACAGCGTGTAATTCATCAGAAGCGAGTATTAGCGAAATCCAAAGTATCCCTAATAAAGTACAAGATGTGATTAACGATGATTACACATTGCAACTAATTAATAATGGTGAAAAGAATGCCTATATTATTTTTCAATCTACAGGAACTGTGACAGCCGAGCTTGAAGTGATCGAGAACATACTAAACATAAAGCTAGATAGTGCAAATGAGGAAAATAATGAGTTAAAACAGTATGTATATAAACTGACTCGTGGCGATGCAACATACGATACAATCGATGTGTTAGTTAACGGAGAATCTACGCCTTTTGATAACGCTACAAGTATTAACTAATCATAAAAAGCGACAAACGCTGTACCATCAACGTTTGTCGCTTTTTTGATAGAATATTATTTCTACATCGTTTTAATTATAAACCGAGCTTTCCGTACCAGTTACAGCAAAGAACAGTTTCTCGTTAATAGCTAGTGCCCATTGGACGATTGGACCAAGAGCAAATGACATAATGACTGTGCCAATACCGATTGGACCGCCGAGGAGAAATCCTACTATTGCAACGGTTACTTCCATAATTGTCCGCGCTTTTCCTACACTCCAGCCTAATTTGTTTGTAAAGAGCAACATTAATGCATCGCGCGGTCCAACACCTAAATTTGCGACAATATACATACCGCATCCAAAGCCTAATAAAACTAACCCAACGCAAAAGGCGATTAATTGTGGGAAAAATCCATCTACAGTAGGTAACAAAAAATTAAAAATATCAATAAAAATCCCTGCTAAAAACATGTCTAAAAATGTACCGATTTTCGGTAATCGTTTCATAAACATGGAGTCTATTGCTAAAATAATTAGCCCTACAATAATAGACCATGTACCGATAGTTAACCCTAGTGTATTAGCTAAACCGATATGTAAAACGTCCCAAGATCCTACACCAATCATTTTCGCTTTAATCGTGAATGCCACACCGAGCGCTAAAATAACAATACCTAGAAAAAAGAATGCGCTACGCCAATAAATATGTCTACTCATATAATCCCTCTACCTTTGTTGTTCATGCAACATTTTGCATATGATTCTAAGTTGCCAACCACTATTATAACGAGGGAAAACAGTAAACACCTTTTTTCTGCTAATTCTAAAAATAAAGACTTTGATTCTTTAGTAAGTATATAAAAAAGCTTGCTACGCATCTGTAGCAAGCTTAAAGTCATAGGCTAATTCATCTAATGTTGAATTTACTGATACATGTAAGTCATGTTCATTGAAAAACCATTCATCTGCTTTTTCAATGTAGAAATGGATACCATCGATAATTGTCTCAACACCGATTTCATGCGGAATTTCACGATTCATTCCGAGTGAAAATGCTTCATGAAAAGGGGAAGAACCACCGTAACGTGCATAAAACCGCACATAGTTACCTAGTTCGAGTTCCATTTCTTCTTTAAACCATTTGAATGCTTCGTCTGTTATGACAATTTTCAAGTTAAACACCTCTATTATGCAATGTAACTATAGCCATTTTATTTTAGGTTCTGTGCCGTTTTTAATTCGTTTAATATTTTCGCGATGACGATAAACGATAAATGTAGCTAAAATCGCAATTAAAAGTAGTAGTTCCCATTCACCAGTAATAAATGTATTAATAATTGCGTAGATAAGCGCAATGATTGACACAATAATTGATGTAAGGCTAACCATTTTTGTAATCTTTAATGCAATCAAAAATGTGCATGCTAAAATGACAAACAATGGCCAAGCATAGCCAAGTAATACGCCTGCACTAGTAGCAACAGCTTTTCCACCACGGAAGCCTGCAAAAATCGGATACATATGACCAAAAACGGCAATACCTCCTAAAAGAAGTGGATGAATTGATGTGTCTTGGAAGTATGGGATAAGTGGTAATAATACAGCAGCAGTTCCTTTTAAAATATCGATGATTGTAACGATGCTGCCAGCTTTTTTACCGAGTGTGCGGAATGTGTTTGTTGCACCTAAATTTCCACTACCATGTTCACGAATATCTGTTTTATAAAAAGCTTTTCCAATCCATAAACCTGAAGGGATGGAACCGAGTAGATAAGCACAAATAATTATAAGTGCATTCACCATGCGTTGTGCTCCTTTCAATAATCAAAAAAATAAGAGTTGGTACTAATATATTGTAACAAATATTCTACACGTTTTTTCTTAAATTAGAAAGAGTAATTTCTTTGATTAAGGTAGTTAAATAGGCATTTTACGAACGAATGGTTAAATTTTATCAATGCTTAAGTAGGTAGAAGGGAATATTTTCATGATAAGATGACTTAAAAAGGAGGAAATATTCCTCTTTTTCATGAATTCCAATAGAGCGTGAACTTTTAATGAAACAGAGTTGATGATACAATAAGTGTCTAATTGGGCTTGTTTAATGCATTGACAGCGCCTATTAATCAAAGTACGATGAAATAGACATAGAACGTTTGTTTGGTTTTGGAGGGGAAATGATTTGGCAAAAACACAGCCAGGTATCGCATACAATGATGATGCGATTCAAGTATTAGAAGGTTTAGAAGCAGTTCGAAAACGACCAGGGATGTATATTGGTTCCACAGACGGACGAGGCCTCCATCATTTAGTTTATGAAATAGTCGATAATGCTGTTGATGAAGCGCTTGCTGGTTTTGGATCACATATCATCGTAAAAATCCATGAGGATAACAGTATTAGTGTTCGAGATTTCGGACGAGGCATGCCAACAGGGATGCATAAAATGGGCAAGCCAACACCAGAAATTATCTTTACTGTTCTACATGCAGGAGGAAAATTTGGACAAGGTGGTTATAAAACGAGTGGTGGCTTACACGGTGTAGGTTCATCAGTTGTGAATGCGCTATCTTCTTTTTTAGAAGTAACCATTTATCGTGACGGCATCATTCACCGTCAACGTTTTGAGCATGGGGGTAAACCTGTAACTTCGCTTGAAACGATAGGTAAGACAAAAGAAACAGGTACCCTTGTTCATTTTTTACCGGACAAGGAGATTTTTTCTGTCACAAAATATAACTATGACACGTTAGCAGAGCGTTTACGCGAATCAGCCTTTCTGTTAAAAGGCTTAAAAATTGAACTAATTGATGAGCGCGGAGAAGGGAAATCAGATGTTTTCCATTATGAAAACGGGATTGAAGCGTTCGTTGCCTATTTGAATGAAGAAAAAGATGTGTTGCATCCAGTTAAATATGTTGAAGGAACACATCAAGAAATTGAAGTTGAATTTGCGTTCCAATTTAACGATGGTTACTCAGAAAACATTTTGTCATTCGTTAATAATGTACGTACACGTGACGGGGGTACACATGAAACCGGGGCAAAAACCGCGATGACACGTGTATTCAATGAATATGCGCGTAAAGTGGGGCTGTTGAAGGAAAAAGAGAAAAATCTTGAAGGTACAGACATTCGTGAAGGTTTATCAGCGATTGTTTCGGTTCGAATTCCTGAGCATTTACTGCAATTTGAAGGGCAAACGAAAGGAAAGTTAGGCACTAGTGAAGCACGTTCTGCAGTAGATATGGTCGTGGCAGAGCAGTTAATGTATGTGTTAGAAGAAAATGCAGAACTATCTGCTAGCTTAATTCGTAAGGCGCTTCGTGCACAGCAAGCACGTGAAGCTGCACGTAAAGCGCGTGAGGATGCTCGTAACGGCAAGAAAAATAAAAAGGGTGCAATGATACTATCAGGGAAGCTAACGCCTGCACAGTCGAAAAACGCCGCGAAAAATGAATTATACCTAGTAGAGGGAGATTCTGCTGGTGGTTCTGCTAAGCAAGGTCGTGATCGTAGTTTCCAAGCGATTTTGCCACTGCGCGGTAAAGTTATTAATACGGAAAAAGCGAAACTTGCTGATATTATGAAAAACGAAGAAATTTCCACAATCATTTATACAATCGGTGCTGGCGTTGGTGCTGATTTTAATGTGGATGATGCAGCGTACGATAAAGTTATAATTATGACCGATGCTGATACGGACGGTGCTCATATTCAAACATTACTATTAACGTTCTTCTATCGTTATATGCGTCCACTTGTAGAGGCTGGAAAAGTATATATTGCACTGCCGCCACTATATAAAGTGTCAAAAGGAACAGGGAAGAAGGAAGTTATCGAATATGCTTGGACGGAAAAAGAGCTTGAAGGCGCTATTAAAAAAATAGGTAAAGGTTATATGCTTCAGCGCTATAAAGGACTTGGTGAGATGAATGCGGATCAATTGTGGGATACAACGATGAATCCTGAAACTCGTACACTAATTCGTGTCAAAATTGATGATGCAGCACGAGCTGAGCGCCATGTGACAACTCTAATGGGTGATAAAGTAGAGCCTCGTCGAAAATGGATTGAATCGAACGTTAACTTCGGTATGGAGGAAGACGGCAACATTTTAGAAAACGAGCACATTCATGAGGAGGAAGTATAGATGTCACAAGAACGTTTTCAAGATTTACCATTAGAAGAAATTATGGGCGATCGTTTTGGTCGCTATTCAAAATACATTATTCAAGACCGCGCGTTGCCTGATGCACGTGATGGCTTGAAGCCTGTACAACGCCGTATTTTATACGCGATGTTTAACGAGAATAATACGCACGAAAAACCTTTCCGTAAATCAGCTAAAACGGTTGGTTATGTAATCGGTAATTTCCATCCACACGGTGATTCGTCTGTTTATGAAGCAATGGTACGTATGAGTCAAGATTGGAAATCACGTCAACCTTTAATTGAAATGCACGGAAATAACGGGTCAGTTGACGGTGACCCAGCTGCGGCGATGCGTTATACGGAAGCACGTTTGTCTGCAATTGCTGGCGAGTTACTACGTGATATTACAAAGCGTACAGTTGATTTTATCCCGAACTTCGATGACCAGGATGTAGAACCAACTGTACTACCAGCTCGTTTTCCTAACCTTTTAGTAAATGGTTCAACAGGTATTTCTGCTGGTTATGCAACGGATATTCCACCACATAACTTAACGGAAAGTTTAGATGCTGTATTAATGCGTTTAGATAATCCGAATGCAACAGTTGATGAATTAATGACGGTTATTCCAGGGCCTGATTTCCCAACAGGTGGTATTATTCAAGGGGTAGACGGTATTAAAAAGGCGTATGAAACAGGGCGCGGCAAAATTATCGTTCGTGCAAAAGCAACGATTGAATCTCTTAAAGGTAACAAAGAACAAATCGTCGTAACAGAACTACCGTATGAAGTAAATAAAGCAAACTTAGTGAAAAAAATGGACGAGCAGCGTGTTGATAAACGTCTAGAAGGTATTGCTGAAATTCGAGATGAATCAGATCGTACGGGACTTCGTGTCGTCATTGAACTGAAAAAGGACGTACCGGCAGAAGGTATTTTAAACTATTTATATAAAACGACGGATTTACAAGTCACATATAACTTTAATATGATTGCGATTCATAATCGTAGACCTACAATGATGACGCTTCCGCTCATGCTAGATGCTTACATTGCGCACCAAAAAGATGTCGTAACGAAGCGTTCTGAATATGATTTATTAAAAGCGAAGGATCGTTTACATATTGTAGAAGGTCTTATGAAGGCACTATCTATTTTAGACAAAGTGATTACGACAATCCGTGCGTCACAAGACAAACGTGATGCGAAAAATAATTTAATGGATCAATTTGCGTTTACAGAAGTACAGGCAGAAGCAATCGTTAGCTTACAACTATATCGTTTAACAAATACAGACATTACAGAGCTTCAAAGAGAACAAGAAGAACTAACAAAGCTAATCGATAAGTTAACGGCCATTCTTAACAATGAGAAAACGTTAATTAAAGTTATTAAAGCCGAGCTGAATGACATTAAAAAGCGTTTTAATGAACCTCGTCGTTCACAAATTCAGGCAGAAATCGAAGAGATTAAAGTAACGCTTGATGTTCTTGTACCTAGTGAAGAAGTTGTTGTAACAGTTACAAAAGACGGTTATGTGAAACGAACAAGTCAACGTTCATATTCGGCTTCAAATGGAAAAGACTTTGCGATGAAAGAGTCGGATTTCTTGTTATATGAAGAAACGCTCAATACGCAGCATCATTTATTGTTATTTACGAATAAAGGAAACTATATTTATCAACCAGTTCATGAGCTTCCTGATATTCGTTGGAAAGATCTTGGTCAGCATATTTCAAGTATTGTACCAATTGATACAGAAGAATCAATTGTATCAGTCATTGGTATAGAGAAATTTGAACAAGATAATGTCTTTGTATTTACTGCTACGAGAGATGGACAAATTAAACGTTCTTCACTTGCTGATTATGCTGTTTCCCGTTATTCGAAACCGATTAAGACGATGAATTTAAAAGGTGATGATGTCATGATAACGGCCGAGCTTGTAACGCCTGAACAAGAACTATTACTAACGGCAAATACAAGCTATAGCATTCGTTTTGCAATGGAAGAGCTACCTGTAACAGGTGTTAAAACGGCTGGCGTAAAAGGTATTCAACTGAAAGATGGAGAGTATTTAGCTGCAGCAAATGTACTTAAACCTGGTGCTGAACAAGATATTGTCATTGTGACGCAGCGCGGCGCTGTGAAGCGAATGAATGTATCGGAAATTGAGCTGGGCAATCGTGCAAAGCGCGGCGTCGTTACGTTAAAAGAGTTAAAAGCAAATCCACACCGAGTATTTGCAATTGTTGTTGTCAAAGTGTCAGATACAATTGTGTTAGAGACAGAAAAAGGGGTACAAGAGGAAATTAAAATTGTAAATCTTTCACGTGCAGATCGCTATTCAAATGGCTCACTACGTATAGACACAGTAGGGGATGGTGCACTCGTACGTGTAGCAGTCCTAAAACAATGATGAATGGACATTTGCGAAATTTGAGTAAGTAAAAATCCGAGTTTTTACTTATAAATATGGATAAATGCGAAAAAGCATTACGAATTCGATTAATCGTTTTCGTAATGCTTTTTATGTTTTTTATACTCTTTTTCTACCGTATCCTTCTTCGTTTTTGTCATTCTAACGTGTGTAGAAAATTCTATCGTATTGCGTTTCTCTATAACATCCTTGCCTTGTTGGCGCAATAACTTAATACGCTTTTTACGTGCTTCAGAATTTGACATCGTATCACCTCAATCTCTATTTTAACCCATCACTTGATATGAGCAAATTTAAAAACAATTATGTCCATAGTCAAGTCTGTAGCCTTCGCGCTTTGCCACAGCCAGAGCAGGAACTAGCGTTGGAAAAACACGCTATTTCCCACTCTGGCTCCTGTGGCTGTGTCGCGCTACGGCAAAAGTGAACCCTACTTTACGCTTTAATAAATATTCTCCTAATTCACGAAAAAGTGATACTATTTGTTAAAGTGTTGTGTCAATTAGCTTTCCCATTGTGCCACATTATTTAAATGTTTAATAGTAGATAATGATTTAGTCGTTCTGCGCCAACGACGGATGGCAATCAAAATTGTAGAATCTTTATTAAAAGATTATTTTGCTCGTATTTATTTCAATAATAAAAGACTCCTAACCGAAGTTAGAAGTCCACCCCTTATTAGATAACGAATATTAGTGTGATACGTCTTGTACAGAAATACCAGTTTGTGCTTTAACTTCGACTTCACGGTATTTTGCTGGATCTTCAGCAGGTGAGATTAAGCTACCGATAAATCCACCTAAGAAGCCGAGTGGTACAGAGATTAACGCAGGGTTTGTTAACATAATTAATGGATCACCTACGAAAATTGCTTTACCTTCAACTGGATTCCACACGTTTGGTGACATCGCTACAAGAACTAATGCAGAGATTAAACCTGTTAACATCGCTGTTACTGCACCAGTAGTGTTGAAACGTTTCCAGTAAATTGTGTAGATGATTACCGGTAAGTTTGCAGATGCTGCGATACAGAATGCTAATGATACTAAGAATGCAACGTTTAATGTTTGTGCACCAAGTGCTAAAAGGATTGAAACAATAGAGATAATGATTGAGCCGACACGAGCTGCCACAACTGCTTCTTTTTCTGTAATTTTACCCTTTTTAATAATTTGACCGTAAATGTCATGTGATAGGGCAGATGCACCAGAAAGTACTAAACCTGCTACTACCGCTAAAATTGTTGCGAATGCTACGGCGCAAACGAATGAGAACAGGATGTCGCCACCAAGTGCTTGTGCAAGAAGTGGAGCTGCCATGTTACCAGCTGCGTTTGCAGCTACGATATCTTCAGCACCTACGAATGCTGCAGCACCGAATCCTAAGAAGATTGTTAATACGTAGAATCCACCAACAATCCAAGTAGCCCAAATTACTGAAGAACGAGCTGTTTGCGCATCTTTTACTGTGAAGAAACGCATTAAGATATGCGGAAGACCCGCAGTACCAAGAACTAACGCGATTAACATTGAGATTGTATCAATACCATTAGTATAGCGTAGACCTGGATTTAAATATTTTTCACCATGTTCTGTTACAGTAGTCATTTGATCGAACATTGTTAAAATGTTGAAGTTGAATTTTGCTAATACTAAGAATGAGATAATGACAGTACCAAGCATTAATAAAACTGCTTTAATAATTTGTACCCAAGATGTTGCTGTCATACCACCAAATAATACGTAAACTGTCATCATGACACCTACGATTAATACTGCAATCCAATAATCAATTCCTAAAAGTAATTGAATAAGTGCGCCCGCACCAACTAATTGTGCGATCATATAGAATAATACGATAGTAATAGTAGATAATGCCGCTGTTGCACGAACTTTTGATTTGTCGAAACGAGCAGTAATCATATCTGCTAATGTGAATTTACCTAAGTTACGTAATGGTTCTGCAACGATGTAAAGTACTACTAAATAAGCTACTAAATAACCGATAGAGAAGAAGAATCCGTCAAAACCGAATAATGCAATCGAACCTGCAATCCCTAAGAACGATGCAGCAGATAAGTAGTCACCAGCAATTGCTAAACCATTTTGCCAACCAGTTAAACCGCCACCTGCAGTATAGAAATCACTTGCACTTGATGTACGTTTAGATGCCCACCAAGTAATGACAAGTGTTAAACCTACGATAGCTACGAAGAAGAAAACCGCTGTAAAGCTCATTCCATTCATGCTTTTCGACCTCCCTCATACTCTGCAATTATTGCTTTCGCATCACGGTCGAAGCTATTTGCTTTCGCTACATAAATATGAGCTAAACTCCAAGTCATGATGAATAGACCTGCTGCGTAGAACCAAACCCATGTAATTTCACCCACTGCTTTTTCATGTAAGATGCCAGTGTACGAAGTTAGTACTGGTAGTAACATATAAGCTACTAAAAAGATGACTGTGAGCGTCCAAAGGAATGAGTTCTTTTTCTTAGATAATTGTTTGAACGACTCTAGTTGTGCGATTTTTTCATAATCTACAACTGGTGTGTTTTTCCCCATAAACATACCCCCTAAAATGTGATGATTTTTACTGCTTTGTGTTAGTAAAATTCTACTTGAGAACCTTTACATTTTTCATTTTATGGTAGCGTTCACAAAATTGCAATAGTTTTTCTAAAAATTATGTAAATAAAATTTAGAAAAAAATAGTTTTATCGAGAAAATTGATTATAAATTATAGAAAAATAAAGTTAAGTTTGATAGAACGTAGGGGATAAACCTTGATATAACAACGTTTATAAAATGTATTGACAAACAAAAAAGGTGAATAGAAGACAAAATATATATCTTATTATAAGTTTTTAAGAACAGAATTACTTCTAAACAAAAAGTAATTTTCATTAAATTATTTTGATTCAGAGAAATTTCGCTATGCCAAAATAGAAAAAAAGCATCAGGTAGTTACCCGATGCTTTTCCAAATCTATTAGTGAGATACGTCAGAAACCGATACACCAGTGTTCGCTTTAACACGGATTTCTTTGTAGATTTCTTCTGCCTCTTTTTGATTTACTTTGCGACTTCCAACGATTGAACCAACATAACCTGCTAAGAATCCAAGTGGAATCGTAATGATTGCTGGTACTGATAGTGGAATTAATGGATCGCCAACAAAGATTGCTTTACCTTCAACTGGATTCCACACGTTTGGACCTAATGCGCCAAGTACTAAACATGAAACTAAACCTGTTACGATTGCCCATACTACACCAGTTGAGTTGAATTTTTTCCAGTAAATTGTGTAGAAAATTACTGGTAAGTTTGCAGATGCACCGATACAAAATGCAAATGATACTAAGAATGATACGTTTAAGCTTTGTGCGAATAACGCTAAAATAATCGAAAGTACGGCAATAGAAATTGAGCCGATACGTGCAGCTAATACTTGTTGCTTTTCAGTTAATTTACCATCATTTAAAATCTCACCGTAAATATCATGAGAAATCGCAGATGCACCTGTTAATACTAAACCAGATACTACCGCTAAAATTGTTGCAAAGGCTACTGCAGCGATGAATGAAAGTAATACTTCGCCACCTAAAAATTCAGCTAAAAGTGGGGCAGCTGTGTTACCAGCAGCACTTTCCGCTACGATTGAATCGATACCTACGAAGTGCATTGCACCAAAACCTAAGAAAATAGTTAATGAGAAGAATACAGCCGTAATCCAAGTTGTCCAAGTGATTGATGTACGAGCTGTTTTTGCGTCTTTTACAGTGAAGAAACGCATTAAAATATGTGGTAAACCAGACGTACCTAATACTAGTGCCATCATCATCGAAATTGAATCCAATGAAGAAGTATACTTAATCCCTGTATTTAAATATTCGTCACCGTGTTCTGTTGAGATTGTATCGAACATTTTCATTAAAGACCAATCGAATTTTGATAATACTAAAACTGCTAATAAACCTGTACCGAATAATAAAAGACCTGCTTTAATAATTTGTACCCAAGATGTTGCTGTCATACCACCGAATAATACGTAAGTTGTCATCATAATACCTACGATTAATACCGCAAGCCAATATTCTAAACCGAATAATAATTTAATAAGTGCACCTGCACCAACTAGCTGTGCAATCATATAAAGAATAACGATAATAATAGTCCCTGTTGCTGCCACACCACGTACACGTTTTTCGTTGAAGCGTGCTGTTAACATATCTGCCAAAGTATAACGCCCTAAGTTACGCATAGGCTCTGCAATTACATATAAAAGAACTAAGTTTGCTACTACATAACCAACCGAGAAGAAGAACCCATCAAATCCAGTTAATGCAATTGCACCGGATACCCCTAAAAATGCAGCTGCTGATAAATAGTCACCGGCAATGGCGAATCCGTTTTGCCAACCTTTTAAACCGCCACCAGCTGTATAGAAGTCGCTAGCGCTTGACGTTTTTTTAGCAGCGATATAAGTAACGATTAACGTTAATCCAACAATTCCAAAAAAGAAAGCAAATGTTACCCAGCTCATTATTTTCCAGCCTCTCTTTCATATTCAGCAATAATCTCAGCTACCCCTTTATCAAATGAAGGTGCTTTAATCGTATAAACAACTGCCAATATAGCTGTCATAATGAATAAAGCTGCTGAGTAAATCCATACCCCCGTAATATTACCAACCCATTTCTGTTGTAATACAGGTTGGAAGGCTAATATTGGTAAAAAGATATAAAATGTTAAGAAAGCGATTGCAATACCAAATAAAAACGTCTGCTTTTTCTTAACAAACTTGTTGAACGACTCCATTTGGTCGATCTTTGCGTAATCGATCGTTTGATTACCCTTTTTCACTTGAGCCATGATAATTCCCCCTAATGAATTATTATTCTGTTTTAAACGGTTTATTTCTGTTTGCCCCCGTTATAAGTCCTTATTTTATGAGAGAAATTCCTATAATGCAATACTAAATTTTCAGAATTAATAAACGCACCGTTAATTTTAGATAACTAATATTGTATAGAATTATCAAGTTCTAAGTAGAAAATATGAGGATAAAGTAGAAATGTTAAATAGGGAAGAATGGTATTACTAATATAATTAATTAGAAAATATATAGCGGAAAACAGAATAAAAACGCAAAATGTAGAAATTAATGTTTCGGTTGTCTAATATAATGATTATTGCGTTGAGGAGGTCTAACAACTTGTTTGTTATATAACAAAGCGTATTTTTGTATTTTTTTGTTCTAAAAAAATTTATAAAATAAATTACTTGACAAGTAATTTTATACCAAAATATTACATATTCTATTTAAAATTCGTACTTAATCGGGAATTTTATCTGTTGAAAAATAGGGTGAATAGTCAAAAAAATGATGAAATGTTTACCAAGAACGAAGTAATTTATATTGCTATTTAGCATTGCCTATAAAAAAGAAATCATTAGTCGAATGAAAGATTAAATATAGCTATCAAAAAGAAGAATGGAAAACTTACATTGCTAGAACAATGTATTTTTATATATATTGTAAGAGAGAGTAGCAATCAACAAGTAATTGAAAAGAGGAAACACTATTGAAATATGTAATTTTTGATTTTGATGGGACGTTAGCGGATTCCAACCATCTATTTATGAAAGCGTGGAATTTATATGCAGATCAATATCATTATGACTGTGTGACAGAAGAAGATCTTGTTACATCAAAAAACTTAACGATTCATGAAAGAGCGAAGAAATATCGTTTTCCTATGCATAAACTGCCGATTATTTTACCTAAAGTTTATCGTTATTTTAAGGAGCATATAGGTGAAGTACAGCTATTTGAAGGCATATCAGAAATGCTTCATAACTTGCAGCAAACGGGCTATAAAATCGTTATTATTTCATCAAATGCAAAGGAAAATATTGAACTGCTGTTAAAACAACAACAAGTGCATGCTGTATCGCAAGTGTTAACATCGAGTAGGCTATTCGGTAAAGACACCGTTATTAAAAAGTTTATGAAGCAACAGCAACTAACGGTGGATGATGTATTATACGTAGGGGATGAAATTCGAGATATTATCGCGTGTAATAAAGTGGGGGTGCCATTTGTTTGGGTTAGTTGGGGATTAGATGGCTATGAATTGATTGAAAAAGAAAAACCATCATATGTTGTCCATTCACCAAAAGAATTAAGTGAGTTATTAGCAAAACGATAATAAAAAAATTAGCAATACGAAAAGAAGCGGGATATCCGCTTCTTTTTGTATTTAGAAAGAATCCATTAGGGAAGACGATTTTATATAGAATAAATGGTAATAAAAGTATATTTAGAATCGAGGTACTATATGTTACTATAAATATGTTTATTATTTAGAAAATAATGTATTTTTAGAAATGTTATAAAGGGGGACTTTTATTGTCAATTAAAAACAAAGTTATTGGCATATTCTTTCTATTTTCG
>JBJEFO010000186.1:0-14862 GCA_051874135.1 Lysinibacillus sp. | reverse complement strand
CATTAAACTACCCCCAATAAAATGGGGTGTTTGCGCGATAAATACTAAAATTGCTAGTGAATTTACAAAGCCAATCATTACGGCATTCGGGATAAATTTCATAAGGCGCGCAATTTTAAATACACCAAATAAAATTTGAATAATTCCCGTTAAAATCGTTGCGGCTAGTAAATATTGAAGGCCATGATCCTTTACTAATGATACGATTACAAGTGCCATGGCGCCTGTTGCAGCAGAAATCATTGCAGGGCGACCACCGACAAAACTGATTGTTACAGCAATGATGAATGATGCATATAACCCAACCATTGGATCAACACCTGCTAAAATTGAAAACGCAATAGCTTCAGGAATAAGTGCTAATGCAACGACTAGCCCTGCTAAAATATCAGCACGAATATTACCGAACCATTGTTGTTTATAATTCTCCATAATAAGTAAAACCTCTCGTTAAAATTCTTATACTATCATAACATTGTTTTGTTTGATAGGGCGCATAGCATCGAAAAAATATCCCGGTACGAGTGAAAATCATTTCTTTTTTTCTGTTAGTTATATGTTTTAATACCTATTTTTAGGTAATTGTAATGAGCATGACGAATCAAATTTGTAGCTATTTCCATTTCTTTATTTAAGACTGAAATAACTTTCCTATATAATTAAATCATAAAGGGGGTTGATTGTATGGTAGAACAACAAAAGGACGTACAAGTTATAACTAACGTCTCAGCAAATCCGTTGTCACAATTAATCGAACGAATGAAACCACTTCATGTTTTATTAAGTCAAAATACTTATGTAAAGGACACGACAAAGAGATTAAAGCGTATTATTGATGATGCAAGTTCTCAAACGATGATTTTAGTAATGGGGAAAGAACGAGTAGGGAAGACGACGTTCATCAACGCCTTATTAGGTCGTGAACTATTATCGGCAAGTAGCGAACATCCAACAGCTGCTAATACATTTATTCGTTATGGTGAACAAGAATATGTGAAAGCAGTTTTTTTAGATGGAATGGTAGCTACGTTTGATATTGGAAAAGTAGAACTCTTTACAACTTCTGATACTTTTTGTGCACAAATTATTCGTGAGTATCTCGATTATATTGAAGTATACATAAAACATGATTTACTAAAAAACACTACGATAGTAGATACGATAGCACTTGAAGCAACTTCTGATCATTCAGCGTACTTCTCTGAAATAATATTAGACCGAGCTGATGAAGTTTTCTGGGTAATCCGAAGCGGCTCTATGGCAACGGAAGCAGAGCTAATGCTGTTAGAAAAATATAGTCGTCGGGGGATAAAGCCGCATTTTATCGTAAATGGCATTGATCGTTATGAAGGGAATATACTCGACTTTATACAATCTGAAAAGGAACGTTATGGCGATCATGTTGATTCCATGCTTGCAGTATCTGCAAAGCTTGCATTAGAGGGTTCGAAAATGAAAGATTCGCAACTAATCGCTCATTCACAATATGATGAATTGCATAAGTTAATCGAAAAGCTAGCAAACGATTCTTCAAAAAAGACGTATCATGTAGTAGAACGTTTTATTGACTGGTTACAGCGTTTCCGTAAAGAGGTGGAGTATATTCCGCAGCGAGAGCCGTACTTATCTGCAGTTGAAATTATCCATAAATACACGGACAATGAAGGATTTGAATTTACTAGACAACAACGTGATATGGCGTTACTTACAGCTTACGAAGAAGAATATGAGTCTGTTTGTAATATATTTAAATCCGTTGAAACGTTATATCAATTACTACAAACGTTAACGAGTGAATTGTATTTACGTGATGAAAAAGTAGAAGAGTTTGAATACGCGGCTTTAAGTTATCAACAAGCAGTGCGCGAATATCGAAAATTACATGTAGAATATATGCAAGTATATGGACTTCTCGATCAGCAATACCGTAAATTGTTTGGTAAAGGCATTGAAAAGGGGAATTTACAACAATTAAATGAAAATGTTATAACGAAGAGACATAAAAGCACGTTAGATGATTTACAAAGAAAGTGTGAAGAACAATTTAACATGATTAAATATCATGAGAGCATAGTGATTGCTAACTTATATAGCATACAAAATCATTTAACTGAGCTTGCACAAAAACGTTTGCAAGGTATTATCCGACAAGTTGCAGAGCTAAATACTCAGCGTAAGCGTGAAGTGAAGGCAGCAAATGCTTATGTAAATAAATTAGCTGAATTCAGTTGCATTGAAGAAGCACAGCATTTTATAAAAGATGCTATTAAGCCATATCTACTTGGCGGTTCAATTGAATTAACAGAGGAGCAACGAGCAACAATTGAAAATACAATTGAATGTATTATCGCAGTACAATTGTCACAAAAAGAAATAGCGTTACCTTCAGAAGAAAACGAGCAAGATATAATGCTTCAGCAAGAATTTGAAATGCACTATACGTTAAGCCCGTTAAAATTAATAGAGGCGGATGTCATTTCAGATATTCCAGAACTACCAGCGCCGTTAATGCTATAAAATTATGAAAAAAGATTGTGGCAGTAAATCCGCCACAATCTTTTTTACATATAACGCTCAATCGTTTGTTTTAAAGTAGATTCAATCGAGAACACATCACGATCGGTAAATGTTAATCGAACAAAGCTTTCATCCATATCCAATGCTTCAGAAAGGAAGCTGCCAAGACCACGTGCGCGGCGATCGATTTGCAGTAGTACTTCAATATGATCTGCTGATTGGTTAATAAATGTCACTTCTAGCTCATCTAAACGACGGCGGTACGTAGGATTTGTAGCCGTAAATTCAAATTCTTGAATGAAAACATGTGGTGTACGTAAGCGAAGAGGTGCTTTTTCACACTCGACTTCTCGTAAACGGAAGCCTAGTCGCTTTACGGCACCTAGCACTTCATTAGCGAGCGGCGAAGCTTTGACTTCGATAAAATCTTTATCTGTTGGATCCACAGCCATTTTAATATCTAGCTCTGTTTGTACCCAAATGCGTGTTTTGCCTGCTGTAACAGGTGTAGTATAAGGAATCTCAAATGAAAACGGGATTGATTTTTTCTCTCCAGCACCAATTGTAAAAGGTTCACTTACTTGGAATCTACAAATCGCTGCTGTATCTGTGTATTTCTTATCGTTTGCTTCACGTATATAAGTTGTATAAAGAGTTAAATAAATACGATCAACATCTTGGTCTGTATTACCTCCAGTTACTTCTACATTTCCGCGAATGATTTCACCAGCAGTATAGCGTGATTTTTCTAATTTCGTATCAACTGTCGCGTTACCAATACCGACACTAGCTAACATTTTATTAAATATGGACATGAAAATGCCTCCCTTTATAAATATTGATATATCAATGGTTCGCGCCGTTTTTAAGTGCCTGAAATTTTTGGTACATATATCCATCAATTATGTATTTATTTTATAATTCGCCTTGCTACATTTCCAATGACATAAGGACTAAATTCCATCTCATGCTAATTATAATCGGTTTTAATTGGAAAAGGAATCATTAGTTCCTATACAAAAACGAGTAAGTGATTGATATATCGTTCACTTACTCGCTACGAAAGAAAATCGTAAAAACTAGAGGGGTGCATAAACTCCTCTGCGATTCTATGTTTTATTTCTTTACAATTTCTTTAAGTTCTTCTTTTTGTTCTTTTACTTCTTTTTTAGCTTCTTCAATTTCTTCTACTGCATCGCTTGTAAGCTCTCTTGCTGATTTTTTAAATTCAGATAATGTTTGTCCGACAGCTTTTCCGATTTCAGGAAGCTTTTTAGGCCCAAAAATAATTAAAGCTAATACTAAAATAAGAATAAGCCCCGGAACACCAATATTAGAAAACATATAATCTCCTCCATAAATTAAAAAATGTTGCTACGAAAAATCTTCTATAGATTCATCTCTTTTTAGTTTTCGTTTATAGACAATTTTAGATAATGAAATACTAATCTCATACAAAAGTAACAAAGGAACAGACACAATAAAATCTGACATAAACTCTGGTGGTGTAATGACAATGGCTACAATGATTAAAACAAAATAAGCGTATTTACGAATTTTAGCCATAACATATGGATTTAATATGCCGAGTGATGTCAGAAACATCATAACGAGTGGTAGCTCAAAAAGAACACCAAATGGTAAGGACATATTAATTATAAATTTAAAATATCGTTCAACAGTAAAGGACATATCCATTACGCCTGACCCAAGTTCTACTAAAAAGTTCAAAACAAGAGGGAAAATAACGAAATAGCCAAATGCTAGACCGCCAATGAATAAAAGAAATAGGGCGGGAATGTATGATAAGGCTATTTTTTGTTCTTGTTTTTTTAGTGCTGGTTTTACAAATAACCAAATTTGTAAGGCTAATACCGGAATGGTAAATGCAATTGCTATAACAGAGGCAATTGTAAAGTAAATCCACATAACATCACTAGGACCTAGCACTAATAGTTGTTCTTGTAAATCTTTAGTGAAAAATAAATAAATATCTTTTACAAAGAAGAAAGAAGTACATAGAAAAATAAGAAAAGCAACAGCCGTAATGATTAGCCTATTTCGCAATTCATCTAGGTGATCAATTAAATTTAATTCGGTATCTAGTAACTCCATTTCTAGATTTTCCACAGGGAATACACCCCCCCTCGAATTGATATTGGGAAAGATGCAACGTAACAATTACATGAAGTAGTTGTATTTCATCTTACTTTTATATAAAAAATCCCAAAACTTTTAAGATTGGAATATCAAAATAATATTAAATATATTCAATATAAAATAATAAAATATGTAGCGGAATTTCTATAATATTAATTGATAATATGGGAATTTAAAAATGAAGATTATGTATAATCTATCACTATTTTGACAATAAGATTTAATTTAATCAGTTAATGGCTTTATTATAATATTTATTATGAAATCATAATGTAAAAAACTAATCTTATGTTTTTTAAAATTAACATATCATTTTTAAAAGTTCAATATTATAATGTACTACGAAATACTATTTTTTTGGTATGGAGGGATTCTTCATGATGAAAAAACGAAAAACGATTTATGAATCGGCCTTAGACCAAGGCATTACAAGACGTAACTTTTTAAAAATGTGCGCGATGCTAGCCGCAACAATGGGTCTTGAGTATAGCCAAACGAAGGAAGTTGTAGCAGCGATGGAAACTAAACAACGAGTGCCAGTACTGTGGTTGCAACTACAAGATTGCACTGGATGTTCAGAATCATTTATTCGCTCTACACACCCAAAAGTAGAAAGTGTTTTATTCGACATGATTTCGCTTGAATATACAGAAGTATTATCAGCGGCATCAGGAATGCAAATCGAACATCATTTAGAGTCAATTATTGAAAAATACAAAGGCGAGTATATTTTAGCTGTTGAAGGTAGTGTGCCAGGTGATGGAGCTTACTGTATGGTAGGCGGTAAAAGTGTAATTGACACATTTAAACATGCCGCAAAAAATGCTAAAGCCATTATCTCTTACGGTAGTTGTTCATCATGGGGAGGAATTCCAGCAGCACATCCAAACCCAACAGACGCTGTACCAATTACGAAGTATACAGGTAGTACACCAGTTGTTTTAGTACCTGGTTGTCCACCAATCGCAGAAGTTATGACAGGGGTAATTGCACATATTATTACTTTTGGTGTTATTCCAGAATTAGATTCTGTTGGTAGACCAAAAGCATTTTATCGTCATCGTATTCATGACAAATGTAACCGTCGCGCTTATTTTGATGCAGGTTTATTTGTTGAATCATTCGATGATGAAGGAGCAAAACAAGGTTATTGCCTATATAAAGTAGGTTGTAAAGGACCGACTACATATAATTCCTGCGCGGAAATGCGTTGGAATGGAGGAACAAGTTACCCAATTCAAGCTGGTAGCCCTTGCCTTGGCTGCTCAGAAAGTAACTTCTGGGATAATGGCTCATTCTTTACAAGACGCGCGAAAGTACCTGGTACACAAACAACGATTAATGTAGATGCGATTGGTGCAATCGGATTAGCTGCTACAGCTGCGGGTGTTGCAGTTCATGGTGTGGGTACTGTAGTTAAAAAGAAATATGATGAAAAACAACGAGGTGACAATTAATGGTGGAACGTATTGTAGTTGACCCAGTTACGCGGATTGAAGGACACCTACGCGTAGAAGCTGATATAGATGAAAAAGGTGTTATTAAAGATTCTTTTAGCTCAGGAACATCTGTGCGAGGTCTTGAAGTTATTGTAAAAGGTCGTGACCCACGCGATGTTTGGGCATTTGTTCAACGTATTTGTGGCGTATGTACGTCTACACATGCGCTAGCATCAATTCGCTCAGTTGAAGATGCACTAGATATTAAAATTCCTGAAAATGCTCATTTAATTCGTAACATTATGAATGAAGCTGTTTTCCTGCATGACCATGTTGTGCATTTCTATCATTTACATGCACTAGATTGGGTAGATGTTATTAGCGCATTAGACGCTGATCCAAATGAAACGTCTAAAATTGCACAATCTATTTCAGATTGGCCAAAATCTTCACCAGGCTACTTTAAAGAAGTACAAGATAAAGTGAAAAAACTAGTAGATAGCGGTCAGTTAGGTATTTTTGCGAATGGTTATTGGGGACATGAAGCGTACAAGCTTCCACCAGAAGTGAATTTATTAGCAGTAGCCCACTATTTAGAGGCGCTTGATTGGCAAAAAGAAATTGTGAAAATCCAAACGATTCTTGGTGGTAAAAATCCACACCCTCACTATTTAGTAGGTGGTATGGCAACACCGTTAGACATCGATAGCGATAACGGTATCCATGCAGAGCGTTTAGCTCATATTTCACAATTAATTGATGAAGCGAGAACATTCGTAAATCAAGTGTACATTCCAGATTTGTTAGCAATTGGCTCTTACTATAAAGACTGGACATATGGTGGAGGAATCAACAATTACATGAGTTATGGTGATTTCGCACCGAAAGACCATTACGATATTTCAAGCTACCGTATGAAACGTGGTGTTATTTTAAATGGTGACTTTACAAAAATCCATGATATTGATTTAAAAGATACATCACAAATTAAAGAATTCGTTGACCACTCTTGGTATGAATATGAAGGTAAAACAAAAGATGGTGGGTTACATCCATTTGAAGGTGAAACAAACTTAAATTATACAGGCCCAAAAATGCCATATAACAATTTAAATACAGATGAAGCATACAGCTGGATTAAAGCACCACGTTATAAAGGGAAACCGGTTGAAACGGGCCCTCTTGCACGTATTTTAATTAACTATGCTGCTGGTGATAAAGCTGTTAAAAAAATTGTGGATGACACACTTGCGAAGTTAAATATTCCTTTAACAGCACTACAATCTGCATTAGGTAGAACAATTGCACGAGGATTAGAAAGCGTTTTAATAGCTGATTGGATGCGTGAAGATATGGATCAGCTATTAGCGAACATTAAAAATGGTAACCAAATTACATTTAACTCAGCGAAATGGGAACCAGAAACTTGGGAGAAAAATGCAAAAGGTGTTGGCTGGATTGAGGCACCACGTGGAGCATTAGGACACTGGATTGTTATTGAAGATGGTAAAACAAAAGAATATCAAGCAGTTGTACCAAGTACTTGGAATGCATCACCGAGAGATAAAGATGGCAATATTGGTGCATATGAAGCGTCATTAATCGGTACACCAATGGCGGATAAAACACAACCGCTTGAGCTTATTCGTATTATTCACTCGTTTGACCCATGTTTAGCTTGTGCAGTGCACTTAACCGATTTGGAATCAAATACGCAAACAGAAATTCGTATTGTATAGGGGGGAGTCACTTTGGCACACTCGAATCATTCACGTGAAAGTAGCGAAACAAGCTATAAAAATAATCGACCTCCAAAGGTAAAACAAATATCGGACAATATGGTGAAAATTTACGTTTGGGAGTTGCCAGTGAGAATTTGGCACTGGGTTAATGCAGGTGCAATATTAGCACTTATGATTACAGGGCTTTATATCGGTAACCCATTCTTTGCTTCAGTCGTTCAGGAGGAAGCGTCTAGTTTTATTATGGGATGGATTCGTTATATCCATTTCTTTGCTGCATTTTTGTTTACGGCAAATTTAATTGTAAGGCTATATTGGATGTTTACTGGTAATAAATATGCAACGTCCAATATTTTACGTAAAGTATTTTGGAAAGACACTTGGGAAACTGTTAAGTTCTATATCTTTTTGAAAAATGAAAAGCCGCACTTTGTCGGTCATAATCCATTAGCACAATTAAGTTATTGGGCAATGATTGGCGGTGGATCGGTCATTATTATATTGACTGGTTTCTACCTGTATATTGAGCCTCAACCAGAATCTTTCGGAGGGATGCTGTTTGGTTGGGTAGCGCTTTTCGGCGATAGTTTTGATATTCGCCTTATACATCACATCGTTGCTTGGGTGTTTATTATCTTTACGGTCATTCATGTTTATTTATGTATTCGAGAAGACTATTTAGAGCGAAATGGCACAATGAGTTCAATCTTTACGGGTTATAAAACAGAACACAAGCATACACTTGGGGAAACATTAGAAAAACAATTAACTGAAGATCACATAACTGGAGATAAAAATGACAGAAAAAAATCGTAATAAAATTACTATATTAGGTATTGGAAATACGTTATACACGGATGAAGGATTAGGTGTTCATGCACTTGCGGTGTTACAAGAAAAATACGGCATGGATCAACAAGTAGAGCTAGTAGATGGTTCAACTGACGGTATGAGTCTACTTGGACCTGTTGAAGATACAGACTATTTAATCGTAATCGATGCAATCAATGCCGGTAAAGAGGGTGGACACATCATTGAATTACATGGTAACGATATTCCAGCGTATTACGGTATAAAAATGTCAATTCACCAACTTGGATTTCAGGAAGTTCTTCTAGCGGCAAAACTTCGAGAAAGATATCCTAAAAACATTGTCATGATCGGTATGCAGCCAACTTCATTGGAGCTTGGAATTGGGCTTTCAGAAACAAATGAAGCACAATTACCGGAAATGTTTAAGTTGGTGGAACAACAAGTGAACAAATGGAAGAATGAAATGATATGAATCGACTAGAATTTCTAAAAGAGATGAAAAATAGTCTGTTTAAAACGGTTCAATCCGCTTGTGCACCACTTGTAGACGAGAAAATTGAAAAATTGGACCGTTCAATTGATGTGATATCACAGATGCAATGGTGGCATGTGACAAATGAAGTGAATGCTACAAAAGCAATCGAAACAAAATATATTGATGGACAAAGTATTTTAGTTGTTCATGAACATAAAACGATTCGTGCATTTAGCGGAGCATGTCCGTCCTGTAGCTACTTATTACACGTCTTTCAAACAGATTTTGCATGTAAATGTATGAATTGTGATGAGGATTTTTCTCTTACTAGTACAGAAAAAGCTAGTTTGCAAGAGTATCCGTTGAAAAAACGTGAAGACGGATATTACGTTGGTTTAACTAAAAGAAGCTCATTTTAATCATTCAATAATATGAACGAACAAATGACATGACTGTTAATCCAACAGTCATGTCATTTTGTGAATGACCGATAATAATTTTTGGAATTAGGTGATGATTATGCATGAAATGGCTTTGATGGGGGATATATTGAACATCATTATAGAAGATGCCGAACAAAAAGGCATTAAACAATTTAACAAGATTGAATTAATTGTCGGTGAATTAAGTAATGCAATGCCAGATGCACTGGAAATGGCATTTGCCATTTATAAAGAACAAAATCCACAACTATTTTCTGAAGATGCAAGCCTTCATATTCAACATGAAGAAGCTTTAGCGGAATGTATATTTTGTCAGACAACATACAGGCCTGATTTAAAAATATCAATCTGCCCATCTTGTAATATGCCATCAGGAAAATTAGTCTCAGGTGAAACATTTCAAGTTTTATCGTATGAAGGAGAGTAACAAAATATGAAAGTAGCATTAAACACAAATGTGTTAACGAATAATAATATAGCTGCCCAGTTTAATCGAGAATTATTTATGAATTCGAAGACGTTAGTCATCAATTTAATGAGTTCACCAGGAGCAGGAAAAACGACGTTATTAGAGGAAACGGTAAAAGCTTTATCACATAAATATCGTATTGGTGTAATCGAAGGAGATTTAGCAACGGAGAAAGACGCTGATCGTATTCGACAACACGGTGCAAAAGCAGTTCAAATTAATACACATGGCGGTTGTCACTTAGATGCTCGTATGATTGCAGCGACGTTACCTGAATTTGATTTAGATGAATTCGATATTATATTTATCGAAAATGTGGGGAATTTAGTATGTCCATCTGGCTACGATCTTGGTCAAAACCATAAAGTTGCTGTTTTAAGTGTACCGGAAGGAAATGATAAAATTCCGAAATACCCACAAATGTTTATGCGTACAGAATTAGTTCTTTTAAATAAAGTAGATTTATTGCCTTATCTTGATTTCGATGTAGAGATGGCAATTGAAGATTTAAAAGGGATCAATCCACAATCGAAACTACTACAAGTATCTGCGAGAACACAACAAGGTATGGATGACTGGTATTCATGGATTGAAAAGGCATATGAAGCATGTTTAAAACAGTAAAAATATCGATTGTTGGTAGAGTACAAGGTGTAGGATTTCGCCCCTTTATATTTCAGTTAGCACATGAACTCGGTTTAAAGGGAACGGTACAAAATAATATGGATGGTGTGGAAGTATTTGTAGAAGGTAAGATAGCGCTAGTTGAGCTGTTTTTGCAAAATATTGAGCAAAAAGCACCTAGGTTATCTAGAATTGATCGAATGGTCGTTCATGAAGAATCTTCTAAAGGGTTCAGAGATTTTTCCATTATTGAAAGTAGACGAGAAGGAACATCTCAGCTTGTTATTCCGGTAGATGCAGGAATATGCGAAGAATGTCTTGCTGAGATGAATGATCCGCTCAATTTCCGCTATCGTTATCCGTTTATTACATGTACACAATGTGGTCCACGCTACACAATTATTGATGCACTACCGTATGATCGCCCATTTACTTCGATGGCTAATTTTGAGCTATGCCCAAATTGTGAGAAAGAATACAATGATCCAATGGACAGAAGGCACCATGCTCAGCCGATTGCATGCCCGCAATGTGGACCACATATTTCTTTAGTAAGTCATGATGGAAGTATTGTTGCAGAATATGATGAAGCATTAAAGTGTGCAGGTAAATTGCTTGTAGAAGGCAAAATTTTAGCTGTAAAAGGAATCGGTGGCTTCCATTTATGCTGTGACGCAAGCAATGCTGAGGCAGTTGCCCATTTAAGAAATCGAAAAAAACGCCCGAACAGGCCACTAGCAGTGATGGGCTTTTCAATAGATGATGTGAGAGAATTTGCTGTTGTTTCAGAATTGGAAGAAAAAATGTTAAAAAGTCCAGAAGCATCAATTGTCATTTTAGCGAAAAAACAGAATTATCATTTAGCTGAAAATATCGCACCAAATATGACAACAATTGGTGTCATGTTACCGTATTCTCCGTTACACCATCTGTTACTAAGGGAAGCGGATGGTCGCACACTCGTCATGACAAGTGCGAATGTTTCTGGTTTGCCTATCGTTTATAAAAACGAGGAATGTAGACAGTTTGTTGGAGAAATTGCTGATTTTTATTTAATGCATAATCGTGACATTTTACATCCAGTAGACGATTCAGTCGTTCAAATCGTAAAAGGAACTACGGATTTTTTCAGAAAATCACGTGGGTACGTTCCGGATGCATTATTTAGTAAAAACAATGTAGATGGCATTGTAGCCTTTGGTGGACAGCAAAAAACAACATTTACGCTAGGCAGAAATCAGCAAGTTTTTATAGGTCCTCACATTGGCGATTTAGACAATTTAAATACGATGGAGCACTATAAAAATGAACTGAAGCATTTGTTGAAATGGATTGCTCCTAAACAACAAATAGGTGTTATTGATTATCATCCTAATTATCAAACGCGACAACTAGTAAATGAGTTTTCGTTTAAAGAAGTAGTAGAAGTACAGCATCATCATGCCCATATGGCTGCTTGTTTAGCAGACAATGACATTGATGATGAAGCATTTGCCATTATTTTAGATGGAACCGGTTACGGATTAGACGGCAATATATGGGGCTTTGAAGTGTTTTACGGCGATTGTAAAAATTTCGAGCGATTAGCGCATTTACACTATACAGCTTTACCGGGAGGAGAGGCATGTATTCGCGAACCGTGGCGCAATGCGGTTGGTATGCTTGTCAGCTTATTAGGCGATAAAGGCTTGGGACTAAGTGAACAACTTTTCCCATCGCATAAACAAGCACTTCCTGTTTTACGTGCGATGATTGAAAAAGGAATGAACACAGTTTATGCAGGAACTTGTGGACGATTGTTTGATGCGGTTAGCAGTATGATCGGACTTTGCGATAAATCCACTTATGATGGTGAAGCGGCTATTAGCTTGTCTGAATTGGCTAATGTAAATTTAGCTGTTAATGCTTATAGCTACGAAATACAGGAAAATGAACAAAAACTAGTATTTAACTTTAGTAAAATGCTTTTACAAATTGTCGATGATGTAGCTCGTGAAAAAGACGTCATTGAAATTAGTACAGCCTTTCATGAAACGATTGTACAAGCGTTAGTAGATGGAATGAATCGTTTACATCAAACATTCCCACAATATAACAAAAAAATTGTTTTATCAGGTGGAAGTTTCCATAATCGATATTTAAAAGAACGATTAATTGATTGTTTATCCGCAGCAGGATTTGAAGTATTTACGCATCAGCGTATCCCGTGTAATGATGGCGGCTTATCTTATGGGCAGTTAATGGTAGCTGCAGCAAAAAGGGAGGAAACAACAACATGTGTGTAGGAGTACCAGCAAAAGTAATTGAGAAACAAGAATATAGTGCAGTTGTAGATGTAATGGGCTCACAAACAACTGTAGGTATTATTTTTATTCCTGAAGTAAAACTAGGGGACTATGTAATTGTTCATGCAGGACAAGCAATGTCGATTGTCGACGAACAATACGCAAAAGAAAGTGTTGAAGAATGGAGGAAATATGTCAATGCGCGAAATTCTCAGCCAATCCTCTAATCCAGAAATTATAAAACCGATGTTACAACGGGTTATTGAACAAGCAACGTTATTTAAAGAGCGTTACAATAGACTACCTGTTTTTATGGAAGTTTGTGGTTCACATACCCATGCATTAGCGGAATCGGGTATTAAACAAGCGTTGAAAGATCATGTTCGCCTTATTTCTGGCCCGGGTTGCCCTGTTTGTGTGACAGATCAGCAATCTATTGATGCGATGATTGAATTATCGCAAGGAGAAGACCGTATTATTTGTACATTTGGTGATATGATGCGTGTCCCTGGTTCGAAATATTCCTTAATGGAGGAAAAGACAAAAGGGAAAGATATTCGCGTCCTTTATTCACCGGTAGAAGCGATTACAATTGCCGAAGAAAATCCGAACAAAGAAATTATTTTCCTTGGCATTGGTTTTGAAACGACGATCCCAATTTTAGCTATTTTAATGCAAGAGGCAGAGAAAAAACAATTAACGAATTTCTCTATTTGGATGACGACGAAGCTTGTAAAACCTGTTTTGGAATATTTAATGCAATCCGGAGAGGTACATCTTGATGGCTTCATTTTACCTGGACATGTATCGATTGTGCTAGGTGAAGACTATTATTCTTTCTTAGTAGATGACTATAATATTTCCGGTGTCATCGGCGGATTTGAACCGGCTGAAGTGTTAAATACGATTGCGAAGTTGATTCAATTAGCGTATGACGGTGAAAAAGCAATATTAAACGACCATCCGATGATCGTTACGAAACAAGGAAATGTTATTGCGCAACAATTAATGGCGAAGTACTTTACAGAGTGTGATGAAGCATGGCGCGGAATTGGTGTTATTGCGAATAGTGGATTAGACGTAAGACCGGAATATAGTCAATATAATGCGAAGCTTAAATTTAATGTAGAAACACAGGAACCAAGAAAAACGAAATGTCGTTGTGGTGAAATTATCGTTGGGAAAATTTCGCCAGAGGAATGCCCGTTATTCGGAAAAGCATGTACACCTCGTAAGCCAATTGGTCCTTGCATGGTTTCGACGGAAGGTAGCTGTGCAGCGTCGTATCAATTTATGAGGGGACTAAGTTAAATGGAAAAAACAATTAGTTTAGCGCATGGAGATGGTGGCGAGTTAAGTCATCATTTAATACAAGAAATCTTTGTACAAGCGTTTGGTAATAATGAAGAATCGAAGTTCGATGCAGCTGTTCTTTCGATGCAACAAGGGAAAATTGCTGTGTCAACGGATTCATTCGTTGTAAAACCGTTATTCTTCCCAGGCGGTTCAATTGGAAAATTAGCTGTTGCGGGTACGGTAAATGATTTAGCTGTAAGTGGAGCAAAGCCGCTCTATTTAACGTGTGGCTTTATTATTGAAGAAGGCTTTTCAATAAAAGATTTGAAAACGATTGTACAAAACATGGCAGACGAAGCGAAAAAAGCGGGTGTCGTACTCGTTGCTGGCGATACAAAAGTAGTAGAGCGAGGTAGCTGTGATGGCGTATTCATTAATACAACAGGCATTGGTGTCATAAATGAAGAAATTGTTCCTTCTTTTAAAGAAGGGGATGCAGTAATTGTGTCAGGTACAATCGGTGATCACGGTATTGCGATTTTATCGGCGCGTGGCGAACTAGGTATTAACAGTCCTGTACAAAGTGACTGTGCTTCGTC
>JBJEFO010000185.1:8982-14918 GCA_051874135.1 Lysinibacillus sp. | reverse complement strand
GAACAATATTAAAACAGATTATAAAGTATATTATCCAAAGGAGATTCATTTCTCCAATTAAAAAGTGCCGTTTCCATAAACAGGGAACGGTGCTTTTTAATTTAAATATGATATACATATCATTTTTTTAAAAGTAGTATTAAAGTCCTCTATAAAATTGAAAGTAAAATATTTTTCTTGAATAGAGAAAAACTTTAGGAAAGGACTATTAACATTTTGTGGTATTTTACGATAAAAAATATACAATAACTTACATTGTTGTGTAAATTTAAGAAGAATTTAAGAGTTTTTATGTAAGGTGTTGTTAGGGGGAATATGACAATTCTCCACATAATAAGTCATGAGGTTATTAGGGGGATTGCTAGTGATTTTTCGATTACTAGTATGAAGTAATGTTATACCCGGTCTTGAATTTTAGTTGCAAAATCAGCAAGATAGATTTTCGAATAATCAGAATGCAACGCTGAATGTTTGTACGAAGCAAGCAACAGAGCGACGAGCCCAACATTCCCTTATGTAACAGTCGTGATAAGTCAAAATATAAAAAAGAAGGAGGAGAAAACTTAGGAAATGAGAAAACTGCATATAGCACTTCTCACAGTGCTCGTACTGTTCCAAACAATCCTCAGTCCGTTTGGTACATATGGGGTGACGTTTGCGAATACTAGTGAAACGGGTGGTACAACATCTACGTCTCAAGCTTGTACAACCCCACAAGCAATCACTAATACACTTACTGCTTTTAGTTTAACACTAGATGGAAAGCAAATTACAAACACAGCGCTAGAACTCCCTAAAGGTGCAGAAGGCGAAGCGAAATTTACTTTTACGGCAAGTACGGAAGATTGTCCTATTATCGGTGCTTATTTTGAATTTAAGTTGCCGGAATCCATCGTACAGTATACGAACAATTCATTTAGTCAAACAAAAACAAATAATGAAGGTGTAAAGTATTCGTATACGTATGACAGTGCCAACAACAAAGTCAAAGTAACATTAGATGAAATTCCACCAGCCGGTGTTTCCACGAATGCCAATTTTGAATTTACATTTAAGTCGGGCTTTAATCAGGATAAACTTAATAATTCAACAGGCTTAGAACATAATATTGTTATTCCTAAGGCAAATGGTGGGGAGGATACAATCCCTGTCACAATCTTACCGTCAAATTCAGGAGCTCCTTTAACAAAGGAAGTTTCTTCAGGCAGTAAGGCAACAATCAATTCTGATGGTACGCGTACAATGGATTGGAAGATTGTTGTCAACAAAGGCGGTAAAAAATTAAATAACGCTAAAATTACTGATACAATGACTGGTGGCCACACATTAACTGGTCAAATTTCAGTGAAAACATTAGAAATTAACCTTAATGGCTCGTTTAATGATAAAGGAACAGCTTCTTATAACTCATTCGAAGACATTACTTTATCAGGACGTAATGCATATGAAATTACGTACAAATCAGTTGTCAATTTAGCAGAAACAGATAAAGTAGGTTCTAAAACTTTCGATAACTCTGTTTCTGTCAAAGAAGGTAACACGACGATTTTCGGTCCTGTTAAAAAATCTGTAACAACAACATACGGTGAACCGTTAGCAAAAGCAAAAGATACTAGTAAAGCAAATAATAACTATGAGTCGAACTGGTATATTGACTTCAACTTTAATCAAGCTAACTTAGCTGATAGTGATGCTTGGGTTCAAGACATTATTACAGGTTCTCATAAAATCGATCCATCATCAATTGAAGTATATGAGGTAAATGTTAATGATGATGGAACATTTGGAAGTTTAGGTAGCAAAGTTTCTAATTACGATTTAACACAAGGAACAGTAACAAATTATAATGGTAAAGATTTAGTAGATTCATTTAAACTGCAATTTAAATCAAATTACCATAAAGCGTATCGTATTTATTACAAAGCTATTTTCCCAGATGATTTCTATACGAATCAGAAAGGTGAAAATGTTACAAACAAAGTAACAAGTGGTAATGTATCAGTTGATAAAGGTTCATCGCATTGGATTAAAGAAGGAATTGGTGTTAAAGAACATACGATTGACTTTGAAAACAAAGTCATTACATGGCAAATTAAAATCAAGTCTGATAGTGGTAAACCAATTACTAGTTTTACAATCGGTGATACATTTACAGGTGACCATACGTTAATTGATCGGAGTAATGATGGTCAAATTACAGCAACTTATTTTAAGGTTACAAATGTATCAAACGCCAACTTTAGTAATATCGATCCTTCAAATGGATTTACTATGACTGGAGATGTAGATGCAGACAAGGAAGCTGTAATTGAATACCAAACAAAATTTGCCATTGATGCTCAAGGTCAACCAGTATCAACTAGCTACGGCAATACAGCAGAAATTAAATGGTCGAACTACACAATTAATGAATCTTCAAGCTATACGCCAAATCCTAGTGCACCAACGACATTAAACGGTAGTAAAAAAGGTAGCTACAACTATCAAACACAAGAGTTTGATTGGAAAATTTCTGTAAATACTAACAAAGTAAATATTAATGGTGCAGTTTTAACCGATATAATTGGTCCTGGTCATGAAATTACAGGTCCAATTACAGTTAATGAATATACACTTGCAAATCCTGATAATGATTCATCGGGAACAATTGGGCAGCAATTAACTTCAGGTTACACAATAAATCCAACTAATCCTAAATCAGGTACATTTACTTTAACATTTGATAACAATTTAGGTGCAGCGAACAATAAAACATATATTATCCAATATAAAACGAAGGATATCGATAATATTATGGGGATTGATTCGCAAACTGTAGGAGCTAATCCAGAATATACAAATGAAGCAACATTCCAAGTTGGAAGCCGTACGACGAATTTAGGTAAAGTTGAAATCCCAGTGGATTTTGGTAATAGCATTTTAGTGAAAAACGAGCCAACGAATGTAAACTCACCAGTTATTAACTGGAAGTTAGATGTAAACAAATCGCATTCTTCATTAGGTGAAACAACGCTAACGGATATTCCATCAGGCTATTTAAAGCTAATTGAGGGTTCAATTGAACTACGTCAATATAATGTAACTTCATCAGGTATTTCAAACGGCTCTTCATGGGTAAAAGCGGAGAATGAACCAGGTGTGACAGTGAGCTATTTAGCAAACGGTGGCTTTGAATTAAAATTCCATGATTTATCGAAAATAGGTTATGAAATAAAATATAGCACCTTAGTTTTAGGTCAAAAAGACACAGATGGTAAAGTAGAAGAAAACGAAAAATTTAGTAACTACGCAACATTAAAATTTGCAGGCTCAGAAAACCTAGCCGCGAATCAACAAACAGCATCAGATGCGAACAAATCTTGGAATTTCCAATACAGTTCATCTGATTCAGATTTTTCGACAACGAAAGGTAATCTATCGTTTGTGAAAAAAGGTGTCGATCCGACAACAGGTCAAAAAGTAAATTTAGAGGGTGCTGAGTTCGAATTAGTAAAACGAATTAATGGTACTGACTACGTATTTGCTAAGGCTACATCGGATGCAAACGGTTTCTTTGAGTTCAAAAATGTGAACTATGGTAACTATATTGTGAAGGAAACGAAGACACCAACAGATTATAAAACGATTAATAGCTTTAACGTAAAATTAAGTGCAGCAAATGATACAGATTTAGATGCAAGTTTAGCTCCATATGAGGTTGTAAACACGAAAAATGTAACATTAGCATGCACACAATTTACAATTACGATTAAAGATGTAGATGGTAAGTTAATGGCGAATACGCCAGTAAAAATAGTAAATGTAAATGGTACAGAGTTAACGTATACAACCGATGGAAACGGTCAAATTAAATTACCTAATACTGTAACAGCAGGGGAGTACAAAGTAGTAACAAACACTGGTACGACAACTGAAAAAGAGTTAGGTAAAGTAACGGTACAATTTGGTTCAGATTGTAATGCTGAAGTTCAACCAGCTCCAGTATGCGACAACTTTACAGTAGTTGTAAAAGATGGTAAAGGTAATATAAGAACTGATATCACATCATTAACTTTAAAACAAGGTAATACAGTAGTTGCTACGCAAACGGCAACAAATGGTAAAGTGTTATTTACTTCAAATAAGTTAGACTCTACCAATGGTGTTAAACCAGGTACGTACAGTGTTTATGAAGGGAATTTATATCTAGGTGATGTAACACTTTCATACAAAGAAGTATGTGGTTATGAATTTGTAGTTACTGAAGCCCCTTCATGTCCAACATTCACAATTACATTAAAAGATGTTGACGACCAACCTCGTCAGGGTGTAACTGTGAAAGTTAAGGATACTCAAGGGAATGAGGTTCAAGCAGGAACGACATTTACAACGGACGCTAACGGTCAAGTAACAATTAATAGCTTGCCTAAAGGTTCTTATGAGTTACATGAAGTTGATTCAAATGGAACTGAAACAAAATTAAAAGACTTTACAGTGAATACAGAGTGTAAAGTTGAATATCAACCAGCTCTGGCTTGTGCAAACTATGTAATCGCCATTTTAGATGAGAATGGCAATGCTATTCCAGATGGAACTCAAGTTACAGTAAACGGAGCGACAGCAGGTTCGACTTACTCAAAACAAGTAACAGTAGTTAATGGAAAGGTAACAATTCCATCTTCAGAAATTCCAGCAGATAAGTATACAATTACTTATGGAACGAAAACGACTGAAGAATTTACGGTGACACATAACTACACAGATTGTGGCACGACAGTAAAAGAAGTGAAAACACCAATTCAAGCAAGTTGTCCAAACTATGAAATTACTGTGAAAAATAAAGATGGAGTGCTGACAAATACAGATGTAACGTTAAAGCATACAGATGGTACGACAGTTATTTCTTCTTTAACAACTGATGGAAGTGGAAAAGTAACAATTCCTTCTACATCAAAAGCAGGCACATATACAGTACATGTTACTGAAAACGGTCAAGACTACAACATCGGTAAAGTTGTCGTGAACTATGTTGATAACTGTGTAGCCGAAGTAACGCCAACAAACGCCTGCCCAATTTTCACATTAACAGTAAACAACGTAAGCGGACAGCCACGTGAAAATGCGAGTGTTGTGATTAAAGACAACGCAGGAACAACAACTATTGCTACTGGTACAACAGATGCAAATGGTCAATTGAAAGTAACATACAAAGTTGAAAATGGTACTTACACGCTTTATGAAGTAAGAAATGGTCAAGAGGTTTCACTAGGTACAATCACAGTGAAAGACTGTGTACAATCAGCACCACCAGTATGTGACCAGGACAAAGTCATACCAGGTTTACCACCAAGCACAAACGTAATTATTAACGAAAAGACATACGCGGTAAATCCAGACGGTACAGTAACAGTACCAGGTACAGAATTCCCACTAGGTACAACAGTAACGGTGAAGGATGCAACAGGTAAAGAAGTAGGTACAATTACTTTTACAGATTGCACAACAGGTACATTTTATTACCCAGCATGTGAGAAACCAACGATTACACTTCCGACATACGAGAATAAGGGAGTATTTATTCTTTCTGAAACGGCTGTTGGAGGACCAATTACGTCTCCGGATATAGCGACAGTAGATGTTGCATTAGTAGTGACATCTGAAGACGCTGCAACAGTAGATATAAATGGTAAGCTGACAATTGATAAGTCAAAGTTAGTTAATAGCAACGAATATTATATTGTTGATGGATTTGGTAAAATTTTAAAAATAATTAAATTAGATGGTGGAGATATTGTTGTCTTTACACCAAATCGAATGGAAGAAGTACGTATAGAAGAATGCGTACAAAAAAATCCAATTCCACTTGAACCAGGTGAGCCAACAGAGCCAAATACGCCACCGACAAATCCAGGTGAGCCAACAGAGCCAAATACGCCACCGACAAATCCAGGTGAGCC
>JBJEFO010000185.1:6363-8882 GCA_051874135.1 Lysinibacillus sp. | reverse complement strand
CCAGGTGAGCCGACAGAGCCAAATACGTCACCGACAAATCCAGGTGAGCCGACAGAGCCAAATACGTCACCGACAAATCCAGGTGAGTCAACAGAGCCAAATACGTCACCGACAAATCCAGGTGAGCCGACAGAGCCAAGTACGCCACCGACAAATCCAACTATACCACAGGAGCAGTTGGCGAATATCAAGGAGATTGTAGATAATCCGATTCCAAACAATCCAGAAGATATTAAAAAGCAAATCGAAGAATTGAAAGAATTCATCGAGATTTTTGGAAAGTTAACACCTGAAGAGCAAGCAGAGCTTCTACACATACTAGGTGTAGAATTTGCAAAATTGAAGGAACGTTTAGCGGAGCTTGAGCGTACATTAGTCGTGGTAGATTCGAAAGAGCCAACGACTAACGATAAAGCAGCAGTGGATAACAATGTTTTAACAGCAGGTGAAAACATAGCGAAGCTTCCTCAAACAAATGGTGCGTCTACAACGGCAATGTTGTATGTAGGTCTTGCTTTAATGGCAATGAGCGTATTTTTCTTCATCCGTCGTCGTAAAAACGCCTAATAAAAAACCTTAACGGCATGAACTGTACCTCCAATTGTTAGATGTGTCTAACAGTTGGGGCAGTTCGGCTTAGCCGTTAAGGTTTTTTGCATCTTCTAGTGTATAACGTTGTGTAAATGTTGCTCGGACGACCAAACGTTTGGAGCCTTCTTCCGCACAAGTGATAAGTGTGAGTAATGTTTCGTTTGGTACATCATCAATAATATAAACGTCCGTTGCTTCGATAATTTCCTTCATAGACAACTTATATTCATATACATATTCCATATCAGATAAGTAAATGATATCGCCTATTTCAGTATCATAAAGCGGACCAAATAATATATCTTTTCCTTCAAAATAATGGCTAGCCAGTGCGTAATTTCCTTGTCCCATTACTTGCTCGGGCTTCATCGTACCAGCACCGACAGCTAAAGCCTCTTTTCCTACACCTTTTAAGATAGGTAGCTCTAGAGCAACTTTTGGGATGGCGATACTTCCGATTACAGGGAGTTCACTCTTACTCGCCTGTGCACGCAAAATATCAACGATTGATAATGATTGTACCTCTTCAAAATCGAATGTTGCTTCCAGTGTTTCATCAGCTACTTGCTCGGATATAGTTGGTACAAGTGCATCACTCAAGCGAGAGACGAGGAAGCTTTGAATTGGATTAATGAATACAAGCATAAGACCGATTACGAACATAGCAACAAGGATGATATGTATTAAATATTTTTTCATCTGTCACCTCGAAAAAAGGAAAATCTACTATAAATATAGATTCTCCCGTAAATAATTATTTATCGCAAGCACGAACGCCGCCTGTAGCGTAGTGAGCTTTTGACATATCCTCAATAATGATTGTTACGTTTTGAGCAGGAGCGCCTGTCGTTTCAACTACCGCTTCTGTTACTTTTTCTACTAATGCACGCTTTTGCTCATCTGTCCGACCTTCTAATAATTTCACTGTTACGATTGGCATAGCATTGCCTCCTTTTAAATTTCAATATACTTCTAATGATAGCGCAATGTCTACTAGGTGAGTAGCCCTTTTTATGTTTCTTTTCAAGTACAAGGCTGTATAATATGGATAGTATTGATTGACGGAGGGATTTACAATGATGAATGAAGAAAAACCAAAGCAAAAGATAGGCTTTACGATTATAAAAAACGACCCGACAGACGGACACGGGGGATTCGGAATCGGCTCACTAACGTTAGAAAACGTGTCGCCAATCATTATTGATGTGCAGGAAAAAACAGCAATTGTTGATATTGGTGCGATGCATGCGAAAAGTGATGTAGAACGCGGTATTAAATTTACGACAAATCGCGAAGATTCTGAAGGTGGGAAACCGTACTGGCTTGTATGGGTAACAATTGACCATAAGGAAGATGGACCGTATTTTGCGGGGGTAACAGCATGTGAAATGGTCATAAACCGTGAAAAACGTCGCGGTTACAAGATTTTACCGGAACATGTTAATAAAATGGATAAATCAATGAAACGACATATTATGGTTGATTTTATGGACGATTCATCCAAGCGAGTATTAGCGGATTTCTTTAAGACGCATAATGAAGAAATGTGGAACCGTAGTGAACAAAAACTACGCGATGATTTAACTGTAGAAGAGTAATTTTGCATAGTAAATTGAAATAGTTTATCATTCGTCAATATTTTTATGTGGAAATAGTTAGAATTGCGTGAACAAAGTGTGACAATTAACTTTCTATTGGAATCAATGGTTGAAACTGTTATGGAAAAAAAGTACACTTGAGAGAGAGCTTACATTAGTAAGCGCTAGGACACTTGGCAAAACGAAAAGCGATGAGAGCTATGCGGCATTTGAACATTCCCAAGCCGAATGCCCCATGATTCTCATGCTTTCGATTGCCATAAAAAGGGCTACTTCTTTTGACGGAATTAATTTCCGCAGAAGAAGTAGCCTTTTTTGCTATTTAGAAAG
>JBJEFO010000185.1:2996-6263 GCA_051874135.1 Lysinibacillus sp. | reverse complement strand
GTCTTATCTACCAAAAAGGTTCCCGAACGATTCAAAAGGTAGTAAATCCATTAGGTTGTCCCATGAATTGCTCCATGAATCTGAATTGAACCAATCGGAATCAAACCAATAGGATGAACAAGATTCTGTTGGTATGTCTTCCTTTTTCATATAGACAAGTCGTTGGTCACTTGGACAGGCATCATTTGCAACTTTTCCTGAAGTAATATCGACAACGACACCTTGCACACCAGGTGGTGGTGTGAACTCTTCATTTAACGTATCTCTGTGTACACTTTCCATAAAATCAATCCATATTTGCTTTGTAGCTGCCATATCTACTTGTGTCGATAATGTTTTCCCTTTTTCATATCCGTTCCAGACACCTGCTGTTAATCTTGGAGAATAACCAACCATCCACTGATCGCTATTCGTTGTCCCTGATTTTGCCGCATAGGAATGCGTCATTTTCGGACGAATTGACACGCCTGTAGCAGGGGAGTAATCGCTAAATACATCGTCAAATATACCTGTTAGCATTTGCGTCATAACGTAAGCATCTTCTTCTGTTACAACTTGTTCCGTTTTAGGAGGTTCGAATTCATAAACGATTTGACCTTTTGAATCCTCAATAGATAAAATCGTTGTCGCTGAACGAGACGCTCCATTAGCAGCTAATATATTGTAAGCATTTGTTAAATCGTAAAGAGTTGTTTCAATTGTTCCAAGTGCAATAGATGGTATTTCGCTTTTAGTTGTATTTAACTTGAATCGTTCTAGTATATTGTGGAAATTTTTATAGCCGATATCTTCTAATGTTTTAACGGCATATATGTTATCCGAAATTGCTAAAGCCTGCGCTAGTGACATTTCGTGTGTAGCAAACTGACCATTTACATTTTTAGGTGTATACGTTTGGCGACCGTTATCGTACGTAAAGGTTGTTTGTGATACATCTTTAAAGGTCATTGGTGTATAGCCATTTTCAAGTGCAGCTGTATATAAAAATGGTTTGATTGTTGAGCCGGGTTGACGATTAGCACGTGTTACATTATTGTATGAGTTTGTACTATAATCACGTCCACCGACAAGTGCTGTTACAAAACCATTTTCTGAATCCATACTGACGAGACCAACTTGCAAATCGTTTTCAGGCATATGCTCGGCAATCGCTTTTTCAGCTGCTTGTTGATGTGCTTGATTTAGTGTCGTTTTAATCGTCCAGCCACCTTCACTAATATTCATATTTTTGCTTTCTAATATTTCACTAGCTTCCGCCCATACTACGTCTTCGAAGTATGGAGCAATTGATTTTGATGCAATCCATTCGTCACTTTTATAAACGAGTTGCTCGGCCATAGCGCGGTTTTTTTCTTCCGCTGATATTTTCCCCTGATCTTCCATTAAGCTTAAAATAAGTTGCTGACGTTCCGTTGCTTTTTTTTCGTCTGCAAGGGGAGAATAATAAGTTGGTCCTTTCGGAATTCCTGCGAGCATCGCCGCCTCAGCTAAAGTTAACTCTTTAGCTGATTTACCAAAGAAATAGCGACTTGCTGCTTCAACGCCGTACATTCCGTGACCGTAATATACGGTATTTAAATATCCTTCTAAAATTTCATCTTTTCCGTAAAAGACTTCAAGGCGGTATGCATAAAGCGCCTCGTTAATTTTTCTTGTCCATGTTTTTTCATGGGTTAAAAATAGATTCCGTGCGTATTGTTGTGTCAACGTGCTAGCACCTTGTACTTTTCCGCCAGCTTTAATATCTGCTAAAATCGCGCCTGCAATACGCGAGTAGTCAAAGCCGTTATGCTTATAAAAGTCCTTATCCTCAACAGCAATTGTTGCATCAATTAAATATGGTGATAGTTCATCGATTGTTACCCAATAGCGGCGTTCCTCTGTATAGCGGTCACCGATTTGATTATTTTGACTATCTAAAAAAATGGATGCTTTAGGCACTGTGAGCGGCGGTGCACCAGCAATTTGCGCATAAATACGTAATGAAATGAGCGAAACAACGATTGCACTAACAGCTGCAATGGTCATCAAAAATACAACTTTCGTCCATTTTCTACGCGTTTTATTTTTAAAATATTCGCTTCGTTTCATACGATTTCACCCCGTTCTGTACTCGTAATGGTAGTATGTGCTTTTCATGTGAATTAATAACGAAAACTATTGCACTTTGCAGAAAAACATCTATACTGTTTTTTTGAACTGCACTATATATTACGAAAACTTTCGATGGAAAGTTTCGTTTGTTACATAAATATTACAGTTGTGTTACGAAGAAGCAGTTCACTTTCGATTCTACTAGCATTTTCTACATTTATCGTTCGGAATATTCCTATTATTCTAAGAAAAATGTAAATGTAGCAAATGTACTAAAAAATAAATAGAGAAGGTGAATACTACAATGCGTTTTGATGAAACTTATTCGGGGAATGTTTTTATTAAAAGTCATCCGAATTATGAAGAAAGTAAAGCAGTATTATATGGCATGCCGATGGACTGGACAGTAAGTTATCGCCCAGGTTCACGTTTTGGTCCGGCTCGTATTCGTGAAGTATCGATTGGGTTAGAAGAATACAGCCTTTATTTAGATCGCGAATTAGGCGACGTGAAATTTTTTGACGCAGGAGACATTCCGCTGCCATTCGGTAACCCTGAAAAGTCTTTAAAAGAAATTAAAGATTGGGTGCGCAAATTACTAGCTGATGGCAAAATTCCAGTTGGTATGGGCGGGGAACATTTAGTATCACTACCTGTAATGGAAGCGGTTTATGAAAAATACAATGACTTAGCAATTATTCATTTTGATGCGCATACAGATTTACGTACGGATTACGAAGGCGAACCGTATTCACATGCGACACCAATTCGTAAAATTGCGGATCAAATCGGACCGAAAAATGTATACTCATTTGGTATTCGTTCGGGCTTAAAAGAAGAAATGGAATGGGCAAAGGAAAACGGTATGCACATTTCATTATTCGAAGTGTTAGAGCCACTAAAAAAAGTGTTACCAACGCTTGCTGGTCGCAACGTCTATGTAACAATTGACATCGACGTACTAGACCCAGCACATGCACCAGGTACAGGTACAGTAGATGCTGGTGGTATTACATCAAAAGAATTATTAGCTTCTATTCACGAAATCGCACGTTCAGAAGTAAACGTTGTCGGCTTCGATTTAGTAGAAGTTGCCCCAGTATACGACCACTCCGAAATGACAGCGAACGCCGCGGCGAAGTTCATTCGTGAAATGATTCTTGGTTGGGTGAA
>JBJEFO010000185.1:0-2896 GCA_051874135.1 Lysinibacillus sp. | reverse complement strand
CGGCGAAGTTCATTCGTGAAATGATTCTTGGTTGGGTGAAGTAATAATACTTACTATAGAGCTTGTAGACAAAAGCGATTTTGTTTATAGGCTTTTCTCTGTTGATTGCGCAATATTTTTGATAGATTTAATGTGACTGTAGGGAATTGTAGCGTTGAAAAGCGTGTAGCTGACATAGTTATATCTTGAAATAGCGATGGACAATAACCTATAATAAAAAGGTTATATAAATGTTGTAAAGGGGCGGTCCGTGTGATGAACGATGTAGGAACTGAAGTAAAAATTAAGCTCGTTTCTTCTATTATTCCGACTGACGGAGAGTTAGAAACTTATGAAATGTGGCTACAAGGAACCTTTATTGAAAAATCAGGAACGCATTACTTACGCTATGAAGAAGTACAAGAAGGTCAAACTATTCGTACGACGGTAAAGCTAACTGATCATCAATCGTTTATTATGCGTAGCGGGGGCGTGAACATGCGCTTGCCACTGAATACGACGCAAAAAGAACGAGGACGTTATGACAGTACGTACGGGACGATTCCACTTGTGACAAAAACACATCAATTATCGTATGAACGACAAGAGGCGAGTGGTCAATTTAAAACGCAATACGATTTAATAATTGGCGGGTCTTCAGTTGGTAACTATACGTTAGAAATAAACTATATGGAGGTAAAAAGATGAACGCTGTAGAACAACTACAACAACAAATTAAACAAGCGCTTGCTGCTGCTGTCGAAAAAGCAGGCTTAGTAGAAGCAGGAACGCAATTTAACATTCATTTAGAAACACCGAAAGATAAAGCAAACGGAGATTTCGCCACAAACATTGCGATGCAATTAACGAAACTGGCAAAAAAACCACCTCGTGCGATTGCTGAGGCGATTTTAGAAAACCTTGAAACAGAAGGAACAGATATCGAGAAAATCGACATCGCAGGTCCTGGTTTCATGAACATTACAGTACGAAAAGACTTCCTTGCAGGTGTCGTAAAAGCAGCATTCGAGCAAGGTGAAAACTACGGTCGCTCAAACGCTGGACAAGGTGAAAAAGTACAAGTAGAGTTCGTTTCAGCGAACCCAACTGGTGACTTACACTTAGGTCATGCGCGCGGTGCATCTGTTGGTGACTCATTATGTAACGTAATGGACTTTGCTGGTTTTGATGTTTCACGTGAATACTACATTAATGATGCAGGTAATCAAATTAACAACTTAGCGTATTCTTTAGAAGCACGCTACAAGCAAGCTTTAGGCATGGACGCTGAAATGCCAGAAGATGGCTACCACGGTCCAGATATTATCGAAATCGCTGGCAAATTAAAAGAAGAGTTCGGTGCTGATATTTTAGAGAAATCAGACGAAGAGCGCTTCAAATTCTTCCGTGAGCACGGTTTACGTTTAGAGTTAGCAAAACTACAAAACGACCTGAAAAACTTCCGTGTAGAGTTTGACGTATGGTATTCAGAAACATCTTTATACAACAACGGCAAAATCGATGTAGCATTAGATAAATTAAAAGCAAACGGTCACGTATTTGAACAAGACGGCGCAACATGGTTCCGTTCAACAACTTTCGGTGACGATAAAGACCGTGTATTAATTAAAAACGACGGCTCTTACACATATTTAACGCCAGATATCGCGTACCACGAAGATAAATTACAACGTGGCTTTGATAAATTAATCAACATTTGGGGCGCTGACCACCACGGCTATATTCCACGTATGAAAGCGGCTATTGAAGCATTAGGCTATGACCGCGGTACGTTAGAAGTAGAAATTATCCAAATGGTTCAACTGTATAAAAACGGCGAGAAGTTCAAAATGTCAAAACGTACAGGTAATGCTGTAACAATGCGTGAGCTAGTGGAAGAAGTAGGGTTAGATGCAGTACGTTACTTCTTCGTGAAAACAGCTGGCGACTCACACATGGACTTCGATCTTGATTTAGCGGTATCGCAATCAAACGAAAACCCAGTGTACTATGCGCAATATGCACATGCACGTATCTCTTCAATTTTACGTGCTGCGGGTGAACAAGGCTTCAGCGCTTCATTAGAAAACCTTGATCTACTTGTAGCAGAAAAAGAAGAAGATGTACTGAAAAAAGTGGGCGCGTTCCCACAAATCGTTGCGGATGCAGCAAAACACCGCACACCACACCGTATTGCAAACTACATCCAAGACTTAGCGGCTACATTCCATAGCTTCTACAATGCGGAAAAAGTAATCAATACAGATAACAAAGAATTAACAGAAGCACGCTTAGCGTTAATTACTGCAGTAAAAACAACGTTAGCAAATGCATTAAAGTTAATCGGCGTAAGCGCTCCAGAAAAAATGTAATGTACGAAGTCATCCTCGTTTTGTGGGGATGGCTTTTTTCTAATGAAATGAAGGAACTACCTTCATTATTAAACTTTCAACAGTACAATTAACTTTAAAAATTAGCTAAAAACCTCCTATTTCTACTGAAAAATGAACGTTTTTATTCGAAAAAAAGCGCTTGATAAATAGATTGTTTAATAAAAAAGAGAGAAAATTACTAAATAGTTTGTTCTTCTAGAGAGAGGAAATCTTTATGAATGGGCGTATTTTTTGATGGAAAATGAAGTTTTTTCGGAAAAAGTGCGGGATGATCAAAGTTAGTCTTATTGATTTATGTCTATCAAAAAAATGCTGATAATGATTTTCCTTAATAAAAAATTCGTATGCAATTTTAAATTTTTAACAGAAAAAATTCGTTTCAACTTTTTAATCGTTAAATCACCCGATTAGCAGGATTCATATACAACATATCCTAAAATAAGTGCCAATTAAGTAAATAGACCTAACGAATGTCGCTTATTTATAATTAAGTCGTATATCGATTCTGCTAATTGGCCTTTTTC
>JBJEFO010000184.1:0-3434 GCA_051874135.1 Lysinibacillus sp. | reverse complement strand
AAATGAGGATGAAGTAGATGACAAATATTGTGTTACAGCTTTCGCACGATGAACTAATAAAAGTTCAGAGCTATTATGCTTCGGACCGTGTAGAGCGAAATGCACCTGGTGTCGTGTTTGCTGCAAAGTTAGCCGATACAGCTATTACCGTTTATAAATCAGGCAAAGTGATGTTTCAAGGAGCTGGAGCTGAACGTGAATCAGCACGATTTGGGACAGCGAATGAAACAACGAAAAAAGCAAGTAGTACAAAAGGTGATACGCTACCAGAAAACTTTTCGAAGTTGTCTGTTATCGGGTCTGATGAAACAGGAACAGGAGACTATTTTGGTCCTGTAACGGTTGCGGCCGTTTATGTACCAGCACATAACATTGCGCTTATTGAAGAACTAGGTGTAAAAGACTCAAAACAGTTGACGGATGATTATATGCGTAAAATCGCACCAGACTTAATGAAAGTGTGTGTGCATAGCATCTTAACGCTACGAAATGATAAATATAATGCCATCCAAGCAAAAGGCTACTCACAAGGAAAAATTAAAGCAATGATGCACAATCAAGCACTCAAACATGTACTTCAAAAACTCGCGCCCGAAAAACCAGATTACATTTTAATCGATCAATTTGCTGAGCGCGGTATTTACTACAACTATCTAAAAAATGAAAAAGAAATCGTCCGAGAAAATGTGCTATTTTCGACTAAAGCGGAAAATTTACACGTAGCAGTTGCAACGGCTTCCATTTTGGCTCGTTATGCCTTTTTAAAGGAAATGGACCGTTTAGCACAAATCGTAGGCTTCCCATTACAAAAAGGGGCAAGTAGAAAAGTGGACGAAATGGCTGCACGTATTTTAGCTAAACATGGTGAAAAGACGTTGAAATCAATGACAAAATGGCATTTTGCCAATACCGAAAAGGCAAAAACATTGCTACGTAAAAAAAATCAATAATATTACCTTTGAAAGATGCGTAAAACGCGAATAGGATGCGTCAGTAAATAGACGCATCCTCTTTTTTATTTATTGTGTGCTTCATGCACCTTTAAGTTTTTCCCTTTAACAGGTGTTGTTTTCATCGCTTTTAATACAATCGGCCCTTTGCCATTTAATATTTCAACAAATGTAGATGTATCCAAAATCGTAATAATACCGATATCTTCAGCCGTGATACCTGGAATTTTTGCAATTGTCCCGACAAAATCAACCGCACGTAACTTTTTCTTTTTGCCCCCGTTAAAGTAAAGCTTCATAATGCCTTCATTTACGAGTTCTTTCTTCGCTCTCTTTTTCCTTGGCGTTTGATTCATTTTTTGTTCAAATAGCAGTTCCATTTTTACCACTTGCTCGCCATCTGGTCGAGGCACTTTCGGTAAATCAAATCCGATATATTGTTCAATCGCTGCTAAAAATTCATCTTCATACGGCGTAACAAACGTAATCGCTTTCCCCGTAAGCCCTGCACGACCTGTTCGGCCTGTACGGTGTACGTACGCCTCCTTTTCAAGCGGCAAGTCATAGTTGATAACGTGTGTAATATGGTCAATATCAATGCCACGTGCTGCCACATCTGTTGCTACTAAATAACGAAACGCCCCTTCTTTAAAATCATTCATGACAAGAAGACGTGTCGATTGATCCATTCCGCCGTGCAGCTTATCGACACTATAATCTAAATCATATAGCTCATCATGCACTTCATCGACACGGTCCTTTGTGCGACAAAAAATAATACAGCTATCTGGATTCTCAACAATTGTTACGTCCTGAAGTAGTTGTAATTTCTCCTCTTCTTCTACTTCTATAACACTATGCTCAATCGTACTCGTCACAATTTCCTTTTGCACTTCAATATCAACTGGCGCAATTAAATGGCGTGCTGCCAGTTCTTTTACTGCATCTGGTAATGTCGCTGAAAATAACATCGTGATACGATTTGTTGGCATATGCGCTAAAATTGCCTCCACCTGTTCAATAAAGCCCATATTTAACATTTCATCTGCTTCATCGATAACAACATAGCGAATTTTATCGAGTTTTAATGTTCCTTTTTCGATATGATCAAGCACCCGGCCAGGTGTTCCAACCGCAATATGCGTTTTTTGCTTTAGCTCTGTTTTTTGAAAATGAAACGGTTGCTTGCCGTACAATGGTACAGCCTTTAATCGTTTAAAACGACCGATGCTTGTAAACTCCTCCGCTACTTGGACAGCAAGTTCACGGGTTGGCGTTAATACAAGTGCCTGTGGTTTATTTTCAAGCCATTCTAACTGTTCACAAATTGGAATAGCAAATGCTGCCGTCTTTCCGCTACCTGTTTGTGATTTTACAAGCAAATCAAGGTTCGCTAGTGCCACTGGTAATACTTTTTGTTGTACTTCTGTTGGTGTCGTGTAGCCAAGCTTGTCTAGTGCACGCTCAATTGGCTCACTTAATTGAAATTGTTTAAAGTTTTGCATCTGTTTCCTCCTACCATTAGAGCCCATTATACACGAAATAATTGAAGCAAGCGGTTTCATTATGACGCTTTTGTTAAATATCTAAATATTTAGATTTTTAAAGCGATAAACAACATATATAAAAGGTAAAGGAGGGTGCCTATGGAAAATAAATTTGCTAAAGTAAATAGTATAAAAAAAATAATTCCTCAAGTATTACAAATCATTTTAAATGTTAGTTTAACAATCTTAGCGTTAGTACTAAGTATTATGTTAGTAATAGAGCTTGTGGAATTTCTTCAAATGGTATTTTCCTCTAAAAAGCGTGACTATAAATATTTTCTTGCTAACATCCTCGTATTTTTCTTATATTTTGAGTTTATTACGATGATTGTTAAATATTTTAAAGAGGACTATCATTTCCCGCTAAGATACTTTATGTATATTGGGATTACCGCCATGGTTCGACTCATTATCGTTGAACATGAGCACCCTACTGATACGCTTATTTTTTCACTCGTTATTTTAGTGCTAATTATTGGCTATTACATTATTAATATTACACCGAGAGAACGACCAGGGGTTAGGAAAACGAAGGATGCGCCATAACTTCTATGTTTTAAATTTTCACCCGTACAATCTACTTAAAAAATTCACCTTATTTTGCAAAGAAAATGACCAAAAATCTTCTATTTTCACTGAAAAATCAACGTTTCTACTCCCAAAAAATCGCTTGACAAATACATTGTGTGATAAAAAAGAGAGAAATTTACTAAATGGTTCATTCGTCTGAAGAGCTAAATTCTTTACGAATGGACCTTTTTTTGCTGGAAAATGAAGTTTTTTAAAAAAGGGCAGCATGATTGAAATTAGTCTTATTGATTTATGTCTATCAAAAAAATATACATAACGATTTTTCTTGATAAAAAATTCGCAAGCACTTGAAATTTTTTATCAAAAAAATTTTACTCGCACTTTTTAATCGTTAAATCATCGAATT
>JBJEFO010000183.1:8636-15010 GCA_051874135.1 Lysinibacillus sp. | reverse complement strand
AAAAAATAAACAGCCACCTAAAAAGGTAGCTGCTCATTATTAAAAGGTAGATGTCGATATTGTATTATTATCCATCAATTCGGAATTTAAAACCTTTTTTGATGAAAATACTGCTTCATGTACGACAACGGTATCCGCTGCAAAATCATGAATCGCTTTATGTTTTGGTGTAAACACAACAATCAAATACGGAATTTTTAAAAATGTATTGCTTATAAAGCGGCCAACACATTCACGGAAAATAACCGTCATCCAATCAAGTGGTTCACCATTATCTTTTTTTACACGTAAACCGAAAATCATTTTACCGATTGTTTGACTCCAAAGTTTCGTTAAAATGACAAAATACGCATAATACACAATTGCTGAAATAATAGAGATCGGCATATACCAAACAGAGTCATCAAAGCTCCAATCCATTAAATAAAAGATTGGATTAATCGCAATCCCTATAACAGATGAAATAACGAGCATATCAATTAAGAACGCCCAAAAACGCATCCAAAATCCAGCTGTTTTTTGCTCATATACCTCTACTTCTCGAACAATTTGCTTTTGCGGAATGACTGTTGTTTCTTCATTTTCAAACATGCACAATCACTCCTCTCTTAATATTCACCGTATAAATACATCATACGTGGTGAATTGCTCGAAGATAAAATCTTTTGCATTAATTGCTCTTCCTGAGATGGTCCAAATAATGAGCTCACTTTCATGCCTAGTAAACTACCTAAACTATCATTTTTTGTTGTGTACTCAAATAACTGGGCATCCTCTAATCCATAATCTGCGCGTAATGCTGCGATTGTATCGTCTAATTTACCGATATCATCCACTAAACCTGCACGCACAGCCTGTGTTCCACCTAAAATACGACCATCTGCAACTGCTTTTACTTCTGCTTCTGTCATACCACGACCTTGCTCGATAACATCAACAAAATCCTCGTATGATTCATTAATAATTTCTTGCAGCATCGCTTTTTCTTCTTCGGTAGAAGCACGAGAACCACCAAACATATCTTTATGCTCGCCTGATTTAATCGTCTCAAACTCGATGCCTATTTTTTCTGCTAGCTTTTCATAATTAAAGGCTTGCATGATGACACCGATTGAGCCAGTAATTGTCTCTTTTTGTGCAAAAATTTTATTTGCTGGGGCAGCAATATAATAGCCACCTGATGCTGCATATGTACCCATCGATACATAAATCGGAATTTCTCTTTGCTCTTTAATTTGAACTAATTTTTCGTAAATTTCAGCCGACTCGATTACGCCTCCACCTGGAGAATCAACTTCTAATACTACACCTTTAACTGTATCGTCGTTTAAGATTGAATCCAGCTGACCGATAAATCCTTGATGATTATATCCGACTTCTTCCCAGAACGATCCTGAACCGACATCTAAAATTGTCCCTTCAACTTTTAGTAACGCAATACGATTATCCATATCGCCATGTTCAATCGGCGTTTCGTATACTATCGATTCCGTTACATCAAAAGCACTTTCAAAACTTGAGAAAAAGTCCGTTTTGAATAATGCCATGATTGAATTTAACCCTAGTGAAAAGAACAGCAAAACAGCTGCCGCAACAAGCGCAATCCATCTTTTTGTATTCATTTAATCGCCTCCCTACTCAAGTGTATACGAACGAATATAATAAATGTTTCATAAATTATAATTTTTTCTAACCCCCTCATCAAAAATATGTACATAATAGCACACTTCATTATGCTCAATATAAAAAAACTACTTTGGAAAGAATACTTTTCAAAGTAGCTCTAAATTTATTCAACAGAAATCATTAACTATGTTGTTTAGCGTATTCTGCTTTGCGTAATTCTACACGACGAATTTTACCTGACACTGTTTTTGGAAGTTCATCTAAAAATTCAATTTTACGCGGGTACTTGTAAGGAGCTGTTAAATCTTTCACATGATTTTGTAGCTCTTGAATAATCGTTGGACTCGTTTTTAGTGACGGATCACGTAACACAACGAACGCCTTTACAATTGCACCTCGAATTTCATCTGGACTTGCTACTACTGCACATTCTTGAACAGCTGGGTGTTTGACAAGTGCATCTTCTACCTCAAATGGACCGATTGTGTAGCCCGACGAAATGATAATATCGTCCCCGCGTCCTTCAAACCAGAAGTAACCATCTTCGTCCTTATGTGCACGGTCCCCCGTAATGTACCAATCACCGCGAAATTGCATACTCGTACGCTCTGGGTCTTTTAAATAACCGCGGAATAACGCAGGCGTTGATTTATGAACGGCGATGTCACCTACTTCACCTGGTGGTAATACATTTCCTTCATCGTCGATAATATCAACTATGTTCCCTGGTGTCGGTTTCCCCATCGAACCAGGACGTGGCTCCATTTCCTTTAATGTACCAACTAATAATGTACTTTCCGTTTGGCCATAACCATCGCGAACTTGAAGACTAAACTCACGTAGGAATGTATCAATTACTTCACGATTTAACGGTTCCCCTGCAGATACTGCACTATGTAACGCAGATAAATCAAAGTTACTTAAACCATCAACTTTTGCCATTAAACGATACTCAGTTGGCGTACAGCAAAGAACATTTATTTTATGCTCTTGCAATAATTGCAAATATTTTTCAGCGTCAAATTTTCCTTTATATACAAAGGCTGTTGCACCGCTACCTAGAGAGGCAAGGAACGGACTCCAGATCCATTTTTGCCAGCCTGGCGCAGCCGTTGCCCATACTACATCCCCATTTTCAACGCCTAGCCAGCTTTTGGCCGTTGTACGAAGATGTGCATAGCCCCATGCATGTGTATGAACAGCACTTTTCGGATTGCCTGTTGTTCCACTTGTATATGCTAAAAAGGCAATATCTTGTGCAGTCGTTTGAACTCCTTCAAACGTTATCGGTTGATCTTTAGCATTATCAATTAATGGCTGCCACGGCTCATGTGCATGACCTACAACAAATAGTTGTAATCCATCTAAATGCTGTACTTCATCAAACTCACCAATATACGTTTCAAAGGCAACAACTGCTTTGGCATCTGCATGTACGATACGATAATCGATATCCTTTGCACGAAGTAACTCCGAGCTTGGAATAATTGTCAAACCAGCCTTTAACGCACCAATGTACGTAATGTACGCTTCTAGCGAACGTGGTACCATAACGAGCATTACATCCCCTTTTTGTAAGCCGCTAGTTTTAAAAACGTTTGCAATTTGGTTTGCTTTTTCGATTAATTCCGTATATGTAACCTCTTCGATTTCGTCATTGTCATGACGAATAAGCAATGCTTTTTTATCCCCTGTTGCATGCTTTTCAATTTCCATTACGATGTTATACACTTCTGGTGCTAATAAATCTTCACGATTCATCACTATTTCCCCCTATCCCCTTGTGATACATCTTTATTATACTGTCTTTTGTATATTTTTTCAAAATAATCAAATATTTTGCGGTGTCCCTGTTTATAAAATGCACTATATTTGAATTAATTAACACCTTGACGGCTATTTAACGAAGAAACTCTACATAATAAAAGGACACCTCGTAAACGAGATGCCCTTGTTTTATTTATTAAGTTATTGTGAACCTTTTAATTGTGACTCTGCCATCTTGACAAGACGTTTTGTAATCTCGCCACCTACAGAACCGTTAGCGCGTGATGAAGCTTCTGCTCCAAGTTGCACCCCAAACTCTTGTGCAATCTCATATTTCATTTGATCAAGCGCCTGTTGTGCACCTGGCACAGCAAGTTTGTTTGAACTACGATTGTTGTTTGTCATCGTCTTTCACCTCCTTGTGCAATTAGAATGCTCAAGAAGGATTTTTTCATGCACAAATAAATATAGGTAATATATTCTTCTAACAGGTAATTATAGTAAACCTTCAAACTGATCTTGTTGTACTTTCTTTTCAGGAAGAATATGCACTTCACGATTTCTTACTGCTCGCTCGATATAGTCATCGAATTCCGTAAAGCTTTCATAATGCATAACCTTTTCTAACTTCGGTTTCGTTTTTGGACTTGCTGGTGTGAAAATCGTACAGCAATCTTCATATGGTTGAATTGATGTTTCATACGTGCCAATACGTTCTGCTATTTCAATTATGTCTAATTTATCAGAAGCGATTAGCGGACGTAAAATTGGTGTACTCGTTACAGCATTAATAGCTGTCAAGCTTTCCAATGTTTGCGAAGCGACTTGCCCTAAACTTTCTCCCGTTACTATTGCTAATGCACCGATTTCTTCACGCACTTTATCTGCAATGCGCAACATCATACGACGTGTTGTTGTCATCGTCATATTTTCGGGTACACTTTCTTTAATTAATACTTGTAATTCAGTGAACGGAATAATGTGTAAACGAATTTTCGCTCCGAATTTCGTTAATTCATTTGCTAAGTCCTTTACTTTTTGCAATGAATTTTGACTTGTATACGGCGGGCTATAAAAATGAATTGCTTCTAAACGAACACCGCGCTTCATCATTAAATAACCGGCAACTGGACTATCAATACCGCCAGATAACATTAGTAACGATTTACCGTTTGAACCAACAGGCATCCCGCCAGCACCTGGAATAACTTGAGCCATCATATAAACGGCATCCATACGCACTTCAATGCGAAGCTCTACATCGGGTTTTTTTACGTTTACAGATAAATTTTGATATTGGCGCAGTACTGTACCACCGATTTCACGTTGAATCGCATGAGATTCTAACGGGAAGTTTTTATCTGTACGACGCACTTCTACTTTAAACGTAATTTCTTGCTCTTTGTACAGCTCCATAATTTGAATGGCTAATGCTTTCATTTGCTCCATATCTTTTTCACATGAAGCTACAGGACTAAATGATTGAATACCAAACACTTCAGGTAAACGTTCCATTAATACGTTCATTTTTTCCTCATTTTCGATTTCGATAAACATGCGATCACGTTCAGCACGAATTTTTAATGGCATTAAATCATTAAATGAATAGCGAACATTATCACGTAGACGGTTAATAAAATCGTTTTTATTACGTCCCTTTGTTGAAAGCTCACCGTAACGAATTAAAATTTCTTTCCAAATCATCCTACTACTTCTCCTTTTAATTGCTTCATTACTTGCCCAAATGCTTGTTTGAAGGCTTTCACATCAGCTTCTGTCGTTTGCATACCAAAACTTAGTCGTAACACACCATTTTTAAATGCTTGATCAACCTGCAATGCTTCAACAACGTGGCTCGTTTTCGTTTGTTTTGAAGAACACGCACTAGATGTAGAAACAATCACACCTTCTTTTTGCAATGCGTTAATTAAAATTTCGCCTTTTAAGCCGCGCACACTAAACGATGTAATATAAGGTGCGCCTGCTTCCGTTGAGAGTAAATGAATTTCATCACCGAAGCTTTGTAAAAATGTGCGAAGCTCTTGCTGCCATGCAACGTATTTTTCATAATGGCTAGCCATCCCTTCCACTGCAAGACGCGCTGCTTTTGCAAAAGCAACTGCTTGTGGAACGGCCACTGTTCCACTACGAAGCCCGAACTCTTGACCACCACCAACGATGTACGGGCTAATGTTAAATGGTTTACGGAAAGCAATAACACCGGAACCTTTTAACGCATGAATTTTATGACCTGAAATGGACAAAATATCTGGACCTGCTTCTCCATTAAAAGCAATCGGCAATTTCCCAAAACTTTGTACCGCATCTACATGGAATAATGCACGACTGTTATCATGAATAATTTTAGCCGCTTCTTCAATTGGTTGAATAGCACCCATTTCATTGTTGACATGCATAATACTTACTAAAATTGTATCTTTACGTACTTTATTACGCAGTTCATCTAATGAAATGATACCATTTCTATCTACATGTAAATAATCCACCTCAAAACCAGCTTGCGCTAAGCGTTTTACTGCTTCTAATACAGAAGGATGCTCAATTTCCGTCGTTAAAATGTGCTTCCCTTTATGTGTACTTGCTTGTGCCGTCCCAAAAATCGCAAAGTTATTTGATTCCGTACCACCGGCAGTGAAAATTACTTCTTTTGCTTCCGTATTTAAAATTTGTGCAACTTGTTCACGAGCACGCATTAATAATGTATTGGCCGTTACACCTGCTTCATGAATAGAGGCCGGATTGGCATAATATTGCTCGTTCACTTGCACAAATGTATTCAATACGTCTTTATGCGGCTTTGTAGTCGCACTATTATCTAAATAAATCATACTATTCGCCCTTCTTTTATATATCATTCGTAAGAAATAATCATCTAAAGCTTAATATATATAAGTTGAAATTAATAATTTCACATTGGGTATTCCTTGGATTCGCGCTGACCGCCGAACCGCAGGAGCTTG
>JBJEFO010000183.1:0-8536 GCA_051874135.1 Lysinibacillus sp. | reverse complement strand
TTGCCGTTAGCAATCTCCTACGGCTCGTTTTGCGGTAGGCAATCGCGCGAATCATTATAAGTTTTCCCTGCTGTAAGTGGTATATATTTATTTCAATCTATATAGATTCGTACTCTCATATAAAAATTTACTTATCCGCAAACAAAACCACCAACACGAAATGTGTGGTGGCTTTTTGCATAATATTATTATAGCGCTAAATGCTCATGGATGTAACCGTTATGCTTACACTTTTAAAGATAGCTCATCTTGCACAAGCTCTTGAATTCTTTTAATGGAGCCTGGCTCTGCCGATTCAACTGCTGTTGCCGCATCTTCAAGCGCTTTAATATAGCGGAATTGATGGAATGCCTCTTCTGCTTCTAATAGTAATTCATGCACTTGTGGATTGGAAGCCCGGTACCGATTTCCGTATTGAATGATGCGCTCAATATACTTAACATTTTCAACCATTTCTTGCGCTTTTTCCTTTACTTCTTCAATGCATTTTTTTGCATTACTTAAGTTATGATTGATTTGTTCCATATTTAACGGCACTTCTTGTAAGCTTTGCATAACAATATATAATTGTTCTTCTGCTTCTTCAAGACGGGCATCCATTTCTTCCGGGATACCTGGAATATTTGCTTTCGCTAACATTCGTTCTGTCTCTTGCAGTAATCGATTTAGCCCTTCTAGTTGTGTACGTGCTGTATTTTCATCGACACGTAAGTTTTTCAGACGTAATGAGAAATGCTCTTGCTCTTCATTAATACCGGCAAGTTCCTCATTAATTTGTTCTAATTCTTCTTTTAAACTTGAATAAGCAGACTTTTCTTCCATTACGCGCATAGCTAGAAGTTCATAACGTTTATATAAAATTTCTAACTGTTTCAAACAATTGCGCGGAATTTCCGCTTCCTTTTCAGATAAGTGATAACTGCGCTGCACGTATACTGCTTCATCGTTTACTTCTCGTGTTATAACCATTAATTTGTGGAGATTATCTCGCAGTGGCGAACAATGAAGATCAACGTATTTTTTCGCAACGACTTCTTTTTCAAGTAAATCATAGAAATGATCAATTTCGTTATTAATCTCCTCAATACGCGGCTTAACTTTTTCAACCTCTAGTTTTGCAATCGATTGTTTTAATTCCTCTAACTCTTTCTCGATGCTATCTAAAGCTTCCGTCAACTCTAAATGACGCAAATAATAATTTTGCTCTTCCATTTCTCGTTGACCATTACGTAACTCGTGAATAGCAGTTGGAATTTTCGTTTGAACTTCTGACAATAATGAAGGAATATCGCTTAACAACTCGAAAATCTTTTGCGCTTCTGCATTTAACGACAGTACAATTTCCCGTGCTTGCAAGTAGTTTCCTTCCGCTGTTAAGATGTCGAATTCCTCGAATTTCGGATTAAACTTCTCTAAACGCTTTTCTAGCTGTTCAAGCGCTGCACCAAACGAATGTTGATGTGCTAATACGGTTTTACGCGCGGAACGGTGATACTCTTTCAGTTGTTCCATTTCAATACGATTATTTTCTTCACTACCCATTAACTCTTCCAATTCTGCTAAAATCTTCAGTCGTACTTTATCACATTCTGCTACTTTTTCTTCAATCACTTTTTCAACTTCAGTTGCCTTTTTAAACTTGAAACGGTCAATGTATTCTTCCGCATCAAATAATAAAGCATCAATTTTAATAACATGGACATCTGTTACTTCTACCCATGCATTACGCCAGTTTTCAAAAAGCTCTTCGGTTTGACCGTTCATATTTAATGATTTGACTTTTGCAAGCTCTTCGTATATTGGATAATGCTGGATTTCCAGCTTTTCTTTTTCAAGTCGTGCTATAACCGCATTATGTTTTCGTCTAATGATTAGACCTGCTACTAATAATGCTAATAGTACAACAGCAACAATGATGATATACTTTATCATTGTAAGCCCCCTATTCTACAATATCTGAATTGGCTAATGCATTTATTATCATACCATGTTTTTAGCCTTTTGTTTAAAATAATTAGTAGTCAACCAAGACTATCCTTAAGGAGGAATTTTCATGAAAATAGACGGACATATTCATACGCCATTTTGCCCACACGGTTCAGCCGATTTATTCGAACAGTATATTGAAAAAGCAATAATGAATCATTTTACCCATATTTCCTTTACAGAACACGCCCCTCTTCCACCAACTTTTAATGACCCAACGCCAGATAAAGACAGTGGTATGGATGCTAATCAACTACAAAATTACATAACACAATTAAATGATTTAAAATTACACTACAAAAATAAAATACATATTAACATAGGATTAGAGATTGATTATATTAGTGGTTACGAAAAGGAAACAACCGCATTTCTAAATGAATTCGGTCCACAACTCGATGATGGGATTCTTTCCGTACATTTTTTAAAACACGGGGATGAATATTGCTGTATTGATTTCTCGGATAACGTCTATTTGCAATTTGCTGAAAAAGTCGGTGGCGTTCAGCCACTTTATAATCTGTACTACGAAACTGTAAAAGCTTCAATTAAAGCTGATTTAGGTCCATATAAACCGACTCGAATTGGTCATCCAACACTCGTTCATAAATTCCAGCATGCACATAACGAAACGATCGATGATGACGCACAAGTAAAGGAAATTTTCCACCTTATGAAACAACTTGACTATGCGCTTGATTTAAACAGTGCTGGACTAAGTAAGCCGTTATGCCGCGAGCCGTACCCACCTTATCATTTAATCGACTATGCAAAAGCAATTGATTTGCGCTATGTGTTCGGCTCAGATGCACATACTGTAAAAGATTTGCATCAGCATTATGATACAATCTTTAAAGATTAACATTTTTGGAGGGTTTTATGTTTACAAAAATAAATTACGAAGGCTCAATTCAAGCGCAATATAATACACTAGCAACGCAGCTTGATGCACTATTAACGGGTGAATCAGACCAAATTGCCAATTTAAGCAATGCATCTGCTTTACTAAATGTCTTCCTTTCAGATATTAATTGGGTCGGTTTTTATGTTATGAAAGAAGGCGAGCTTGTTCTCGGTCCATTCCAAGGATTACCGGCCTGTGTTCGTATTCCAGTAGGTCGTGGTGTCTGCGGTACAGCTGTGGCACAAAAAACGACGATTGTTGTCGAGGATGTACACGCATTCCCTGGTCATATCGCATGCGATGCAGCATCTAACGCCGAAATCGTCATTCCACTCATTAAAAACGACGAAGTAATTGGTGTACTTGATATTGATAGTCCGATTAAAAAGCGCTTCTCAACAGAAGACCAGGTCGGATTAGAAGCATTTGTTGAAGTTTTAATGAAACATATTTAAACAAGCAAACGCCTCTCCATTCACGGAAAGGCGTTTTATTATGCATGTAGGTGCATCGATTCATCAAACATGCAAACTTGGTTTTTACCATTATTTTTTGCTTTATATAACGCCGTATCTGCATGTAAAAATACAGTTTGGAACTCTGGTCGTTCGGATTTATTCCAAGTAATTAAACCCGCTGAAATCGTTACCCGCGGATTCGTATTTTGTGGAATAACATCTACAATTTGTCGGGAAATTTTCAGCGCTTCCTCATCTAAAATGTTTGGTATATATATCGATAACTCCTCGCCGCCCCAGCGTGCACAAATACCGCGTGTACCAATCGTTTTCTGTAATTGCTCACCAATTTGAACGAGTACTTCATCACCAACTTGGTGACCATACGTGTCATTTACTCGCTTAAAATTATCAATATCAATAAGCATAAACATGCCCGAATCATCATCTACTAATGATTTTTCTACAAAATCATCCAAATAACTTCGAGCAAATAACTTCGTTAAATGATCTCGATCCACCATATCTTGCAACTGATTTCGTAAAATGGAGTTCGCAATTGCTAACGAAGAATGATGAATAAGGGATTGCATAAGCTTGAAACTATCAAATGAGAAGAAATACGGCTCACGATGCAGTACAATACTAAAGCCATTGATACGCTCTTCGACAATCATCGGAATTGCCATAATCGATTTATATTTTACATCTTCAACAATTAATCGACTGAAATCTGCAATAAATAGTGGATCTTGTGTACTTTCAAAATGTTTTTCCACATATTCAATATAAATTCGACCTTGGGGTGATTTAAAAAGTTGTGTACTAGCGTCTGTTAGCTCATGCTCGCCTTTTTTAAATACAAAGCAAATTTCATTTGGTTGAAATGATTTCATCAGTTGTTTTTGTAAAAACGATAGCATTTCATGAATATCTAACTTCATATTTAAACGATGCGACGTTTCATTGATAAGCTGTAGATCACTAATAAGTCGATGTGATTGATGATAAAGCTTTGCGTTTTCCAAAGCATTACCAGATGCTTGTGCAAGCATGCGAATGAACTCTTTTTGTGTAGTTGAAAACTCATATGTTGTTGGTGCACTCACTTGAAGAATACCATAAATTGCTTGTCTGCCTTTAATCGGTGCATTTAATAAGCGACAATGTAAATCTGTAGCTAGTTCTGTCGTAATATCACCAGAAACAAAAGCTTCAATTGTAGAAGGTCGCTCTGATAAATAATCAAATGGCTTAATATTTATCCTTGTTTGACGATCTTGATCATTCGATAAAATTAGCTCGACGCCTAAATTCGGAAAATTTTCTTTAATGGTCACGAGTACATTTTGTAATATTAAATCGATATCCATCGTTGAATGAAACAGCTCCGTCATATTGTAAAGCTTTCGATACTGGTTTTCATTCAATCGAATGTCTTGTATTTCTTTTACAACAGATGTTGCTTTCGCAATAACGTTAACTAAATCTTCAGTTAATTCATCCACTGAAAACTCTCGCCATTTTTCCGAAGCTTTAAACAATAAAATTCCACTTGGTAGCTTTCGGTCTACTTGCAACAGCATCATATGTGTCATTTTGGAATACTGTACTTGTTCGCTCAAAAAATACGGAATACTTACAACTTTCTGAGACACAAAGTACGTATCAAAGAGTGCCCATGGAATACTATCAGCGTTGGATGTATCGGTTGTTAAAGGTTTTAGCACGTCTGTTTCATAGACTAAAACACTACTTTCATCAATATCAAAATATTGTTTTAGTAACATTAAAAGTTTTTCAAAGTACTGTTCTAATACAATATACTCATCCACCGAGTCGAGATAAAGACTCAATATATCTGATTTCATATTCGTTATTATTTGTTGATGTTCATTCATTAAATCACCTTTTCTTTCAACTTAACGAATCAATACTATTAACTTATAATTTAGTATACACGGATTATGCCTATTTGACTATGAAATTTCTTGTTTTTTTCTAAAACTCCATTTAGAAATATAAAGAACACTTAATGTTTATAATCGTTTAATCAGCAATTTTCTTAAAATTGTTCATCCTTGATTCAAGTGTTTCTTTCTTGACGCTTTCTATAAAAAAAGATACAATAGCCTTTGTGTAAAATAAACGCAGCAGTTATGCAAATTTATAACGTATTTTATTCCTCCCTTTTGGATGGTGTAAGAGTAACCGAATCGGCTGCTTTGGCGAAATTACGTGAAAATAAAATGCTTATATTTTCGGGGATAACTGGTTTTTGTTTTACAACAAAAAAACCAAATTTAAAGGAGGAGACACAATTATGTCTCGTTATACAGGTCCATCTTGGAAAATTTCTCGTCGCTTAGGTATTTCTTTAAGCGGTACAGGTAAAGAATTAGAAAAACGCCCATACGCTCCAGGTCAACACGGCCCGAACGCTCGTGGTAAAAAATCAGAGTACGGTCAACAATTAACTGAAAAGCAAAAATTACGTCATATGTACGGTATGACTGAGCGTCAGTTCAAAAACCTTTACAACAAAGCTGGTAAATTACAAGGTCTACACGGTGAAAACTTCATGATCCTTCTTGAAACTCGCCTTGACAACTTAGTTTACCGTTTAGGTTTAGCTCGCACTCGTCGTGCAGCTCGTCAATTAGTTAACCACGGTCACGTTTTAGTTGACGGTAAACGCGTTGACATCCCATCTTACTCAGTAAAACCAGGTCAAACGATTTCTCTTCGTGAAAAATCTCAAAACCTTTCAGTTGTATCTGAAGCAATCGAAGTAAACAACTTCGTACCAGAATACCTTTCATTCGATGCAGACTCTAAAGTAGGTACTTTCGTACGTCTACCAGAGCGCTCTGAATTATCAGCTGAAATCAACGAACAATTAATCGTAGAGTTCTACTCTCGTTAATAAACCCTCGTTGCATTTAGCAACACGAAAAGCCCTAAAAATCTTGTTAACTCAAGGTTTTTGGGGCTTTTCTTATTGTATTCAATGATGTAATTTAGGGCATAAAATAACATTAATTTGAGGCTAGTTGGGGCTAACTGGGGCTAAACGCGAGCATAGCAATTAGTGAGTGATAGCGCGGCTTTATGGCGGTTTAACGAATCACGAATTTCGAGGTTCGTTAGGGCTGATTCAGGGATAAAATTTCCCTCCCCTTTTGTTTTATAGAGGAATGTCAAATTTGACATTCCTTTGATATATGTAGGTCTTTTTGAGTAACCCTAATTTTTGAGACACCTATTTGGCTCGTAAATTTTGATGGCTGAATTTTCAGCTCATTAACAATTAATAAGATCATTTCAAATGAGTGTATTGTAATAAGCTGGCGAGCGTGTGTATAGGAATCAGTGAATAATAAAAAACGCTTTGGTAGACATGTTTATAGAAATGGAAATAGACAGGTTTCTACAATTATTGTAGTTGTCCTGCCTATTTTGTTTATGCGGCTAGTTTTTCAAAAAGCTCTGCTAGTTTTTCTAATCGATAAGCTAGTTCCAGTGCATCTTTTTCACTTCTCTGCGCGTGCATCGTTAATTTGGCTGAAGATTGTCCTGCAAAATCAGCTAAATTTTGATTAAACGTCAAATTATTAAGTAACATTTTCTTAGCTAACGAAACTACCTCTTCTAACCCGTCTGATAATTCAACAAATTCCTCTTTATTCATTTTAATTTCCATTTGAACATGCTCCCTCTCTATCAATGATTTTCTTGATAATCGTAGTCTAATACTTATTTTCAAGTTTCGCTGACAGAGATTGAAAATACCGATTTTTTGAAAACCGATTTGCTGAAGCAAAATTTATATGCTTCTTATCTTTTTCTTACAATTTTAAATAAAAATATACTTTCAAAAGGCTTCTAATAGCACTTTTAAGGAAATAAGTACGATTTTAAATCAAACTGGAAAATTCACTAAAGTAGGGTTTATATATTTCAATGAATTTAAATTCAATTTATCACAATCAACAACGGTGTACATTTTAGCGTATCTAAATATACCCGAGTGCGCAGGACCAGCTATCAGATTTCCTATATTAGCTTGTTGTTTTAGTGTTAATTTCTTTTGCCATTCAATAGCATCACACCATTATGCTAATTGCTTTATAAAGTAAAAAAACACCCCGCAGGATGTTAAGTTAAATATTCTTTTATAATTTCTTCTAAAGTTTTTAGTCTGTTATGAATGTCTTCCCTGCTTGTGATGTCAGATTCATCTAAATACACGTCACTATTCATAATTCTTTCTAAAAAATCTTTAGTTTTTTCATCATTGTTTTTCTTTCTTGAAAAATCACCAATCTGTTCAACTAACCCAAACCAAATACTGTTGAAAGTTAAAACGTGTTCATCTGGCAAACTTAACAGCCCTCTTCTTGCGACAAGGATTTTTCTGTCAATATCTCGTATACGCGACCTTTCTTTCAACGGTTGAACTTCACTCGGTTCACTCGGAGGAACGGCTCTATCTGAAGTTTGATTCATCAAAATACCTCTAACGTTATCTGGTAAACTTCCATGCTTTGGGTGATTATATCTACTCAATGCTAACACCTCCCACTCCATCATAAATCAAACTGGAAGGAAATAACATGACACCTTTTTGCTATCCAAAACCACACCAAACTTTCCTTCTAAAAATTTAACGTCTCTACTTACACATATCGGCCCATCTAACGAGAGTCCGTGGACCGCGCCCCCCCTCTTTTCGCAGCATCTTACGAAAAAAATAACAATTCATGCGCGGCTATTTAACGGTTAGACTAAACTGCAATTTGTGGAGTAGTTTAACTTTCGACCAATTACGGTCGAAAAAGGTATTCATCAAAATGCTACTCATTGTGGCTATTGTTCAAAAAAAGAACGCCAGCTTTAGCAATGACTATATTTAGAGCCGAGTTTTCACTCGTGAATTTTTACGAGTCAGATTTAAAGAATTCCAGAAGGGGTCACGTCAGGAAAATGCGGATTTACAACGTTAAGAATATACAGGATTTTATTCAACAACACTCGTGACGCAGCGATCCCCTAAAATCGTTTAAACCATTGCTGGCACTGAATTTTTACGAACGTGCATAAAAGCCTGTATAAACAATGTTACACGTAAAAACCCACAAACGTTGATTTAACAATGTTTGTGGGGTTTCTGTACGCTTCCAAACTT
>JBJEFO010000182.1:0-3445 GCA_051874135.1 Lysinibacillus sp. | reverse complement strand
AGATGAAGTAAAAGCAATCCAAGAAATCGGAAATCCACATGAACCATCATTTGAACAAATTGCTGCTGTGAATCCAGAGCTATTAATTGTTCCACCGAGCTTTATGCAATTCGCTTCAACGTTAGAAGCAACAGGTACCAAAGTAGCGTATTTAAATATGGATTCGATTGACGCGATCAAATCAACAGTTGAAAAATACGGTTCTCTATTTGGTAAAGAAGATCGTGCAAAAGAAATTGTAGGAGAAATTGATGCAAAATTAGCTGAAGGAAATACAGCTTCTACATTAAACGCATTAATCGTTTACGGTGCGCCTGGCACATACTTAGCAGCATTAGACAACTCTTTATATGGAGATATTTTAAAGAAAGTTGGGGGTAATAATATTTCCTCTGATTTACCAGCGTTAGAAAAATATCCAACATATGCAAGCTTAAGTGCTGAAAAAATCGTGGAAGGTAATCCACAAATTATTATGTTAATTACACATGCTGATCCAAAGATGGTTCAAGAAGGCTTCGAGAAACAAATGAGTCAAGATGCAGCCTGGAAAAACCTTGATGCTGTGAAAAATGGTCAAATTTTAATCTTACCTTCAGAGTTATTTGATAATCCTGGTACACAAGTAGTGGAAGCGATTGATTATATGAAAAATCTATTAAAAGAAGCTGAAGATGCTGGGAAATAATCGTGTATGAGAAGGTATGTTTAATATGAAAACGGATAAGCAGCTTAAACACCCTCTTGCACGAAAACGAAAAATGACCATAATCATTCTGCCAATACTCCTCCTGTTAACGAGTATTGGTAGTTTAATGATTGGGCAAGTATCGTTCTCTGTTGGTGAAGTGTTAAAAAGTATATTTGTAGAAGATGATTCTTTAGCTCGTCGAATTGTTTGGGAAATTCGTGTTCCGAGAATTTTATTAGGGATAATTGTTGGGATGTGCCTAGCGGTAGCAGGTGCTATTTTACAAGCTATTATGCAAAACCCATTGGCGGATCCAGGTGTAATTGGGGTAACTTCAGGCGCTGGGGTAATGGCGGTTTTAGTTATGATAGTGTTTCCAGGATATATATTTTACTTACCAATTGCAGCATTTTTAGGTGCCTTTAGTGCAGCTATGGTTGTGTATACATTAGCATTTAAACGTGGTGGCACATCACCTATGCGAATTATTTTAGTAGGGATTGCTGTAAATGCTATTGCAGGTGCTGGTACAAATGCCATGATGATTTTATATAGTGACCGTGTTCAAGCGGTACTACCATGGTTATCAGGTGGTTTAATGGGTGCTGGTTGGACACATTTAAATAGTATTTGGATTTATGCTGTTATGGCACTTCTTTTAGCTCTCTATAGTATTAAGTACATTCGTATTATGCGTTTAGGCGATGAAATGGCGAAGTTATTAGGACATCACGTAGAGAGAAGTCGCTTCGTTTTAATTATAATTAGTACCTTTTTAGCAGGGATTGCAGTAAGTGTAGCTGGCCTAGTAGGTTTTGTTGGCTTAGTTGTTCCGCATATTTTACGCTTAATTATTGGTGGGGAATATAAATATTTAATACCAGCTTCAGCAGTGGGCGGTGCCTTATTAGTTGTTGTTGCCGATTCAATTGCACGTTCAGTTTTTAATCCTACTGAGATTCCAGTTGGAATTTTACTTGCATTCATTGGCGGTCCTTATTTTTTATATTTGATTCATCGAAAGGGGAATTTCGGTGCTACAAGTTAATCAATTACAATATGAAAATGATGAAACTAAATTTCAACTTCATAGTATGGATATAACTATTAAAGAAGGAGAAATTGTTAGCTTAATTGGTCCAAATGGGTCCGGGAAATCGACGCTACTCCGAATTATATCAAGATTATTAAAACCAAATAGCGGATCTATCCATCTAAATGGAGAGAACATACAGAAAATGAAGCCAAAAGATGTGGCAAAATCACTTACAATGCTGCCTCAAATGAATAATCATCAGCTTGATTTAACTGTAAGGGAACTTGTGGAATTTGGACGTCATCCTCATAGTGGTCAAAAACTTTCTTTATCGAAAGAAGATAATAAAATAGTCGAATGGGCAATGGAAGTTACGGGTCTAAACCATTTAGCGAATCGTTTATTACCTTCAATGTCAGGTGGAGAGCGACAACGGGCATGGATTGCAATGACAATCGCTCAGCATCCCAAAGTATTACTACTTGATGAACCGACTACTTATTTAGATATTTCACATCAGCTTGAAGTAATGGAATTAGTGAAAATGTTAAATGAGAAATACAATATGACGGTTATTATGGTATTACATGATATCAATCAAGCCGCAAAATATAGTGATCGCTTGCTAGTGTTAAAAAGGGGCGAATTATTGTATGATGGCATTCCACATTGCGTACTTTGTAAGGAAATGTTTGAATCAATTTTTGAAATTGAAGCAGAAGTTTTCACAAAAGATGGAAGACCAATGTTTACTCCTGTTAAACGGTGCGAGGTGTCTTGTATAAAGATACAATAAGGAAAGCCTGTTAAATTTTACACTTTTATTGTGAATAGATTCTTTAACTGAAATAATCAAACCTGTCTTAAAAGTTAATCGTAGGACAGGTTTGATGAACTACTATTTAAATGGGTTATAAAATATATAAAGCATATCTACTACCAGGAATGGCATATATGTCTGTTAAATATTCAAATTTAAAATAATGGTCATATTTTAAGAACGTGTATTGAATACGGATGTGTCCTTCACCTTTTTGCTCAAATCAATAGAGTAACTTTCCTCTGTGCATTCCTTTAGGCTTTCTTCGAGTTGAATCTGTCTCGTTTTTGCATCCTCATCTTTTTTTGTCAAGCAACATCTTTAATTCAATTAACTCATCTGTATAGAAATTTACATAATTAAATTTCCTGCAAGATCTATTGTTTTTTCGTTTCGGGCTTTGTTGTTAAAGTTACTGTAAATGATTCCTACTAGAATGGTATGAGTAATTCTAGCAAATCCCCTTCTATGATTTCCTTGAAGTCTCCTTCACGAATTGACATTGAGTTTATCCGCAAAGAGTCGCCGTTCTTAATATTACCCCAGCATCGATATCTACGCCGCTTCGTTTTATTATTATTTTAATAATATTTAATTCAAATTAGAGGTTATTTCAACTAAGTGAGTATTCACTTTGATTTAATTATTAATTCTCATTGATAATTAATAATAAAGGGTATTTTTGGGAAGATAATAATTCTTTTGATTCTATTTATATAAAAATAATCATAATATTATTCTTTTTCTATTAATTATCAAACATTAAATGTTCTTTTAAAAAATATCCGATTTTTATTGACAGTTAGAATTTCGGGTGTTACTATGTCTCTGTAAAAAATAAAAATTATTCTCGTATAATATTGGGGATATGGCCCGAAAGTTTCTACCAAGCTACCAT
>JBJEFO010000181.1:0-15094 GCA_051874135.1 Lysinibacillus sp. | reverse complement strand
GTTGGAAAAACACGCTATTTCCTACCCTGGCTCCTGTGGCTGTGTCGCGCTACGGTAGAGGTAAAGTCTATTTAATATTTTAAATAAGGTTTTCCATACTTATTCGTGATTGACTGTAAAAAATAACTTCTAAATATTGAGAAAGCAATTGTCTTTTAGTCGTTCGCGCATTTGCTTGCCGCAGAACGAACCGTGGAGACAACACAGTTGGCTCTGCGGTTTGGCGGCTAGCGCGAACGGCTGATGGCAATCAAAAGTAGAGAATGTTTATTTTTGCTCATATTGAGTTAGGAAGTTAAAAAGGATGTAGATTCTAGCAACCTTTCTAAAACAGCATAAACATTGCTATATTTCAGGGTTTTTATAAAAAAAGCGCAACGTAGGCAGAATGATTCCAATTTTTAAAATGAACATGCTATACTACAAACAGATGTTTATTAAGGAGGCTTTTTAAAATGGCAATTGTACAAGGTACAGATTCAAATTTCCAACAAGAAATCGCAAATGGCGTAGTATTAGTAGACTTCTGGGCTGCTTGGTGCGGACCATGTAAAATGATCGCTCCAGTATTAGAAGAAATAGACGCTGAAATCGGCAGCGAAGTAAAAATCGTAAAAGTTGATGTAGACAACAACCAAGCAACTGCTGGTGAATACGGCATTATGTCAATTCCATCATTATTATTATTCGTAGATGGCGAATTAAAAGCAAAAACAGCTGGCTTTATGCCAAAAGATGCTTTAATCGACTTCATCAACGACAACAAATAATTATTTGTCAAAATCGAGCACTTTATTGTGTTCGATTTTTTTCTTACCCTATAATAATGCTATATGACGAAATTATAGGTGAGACAAAATGAATGACATCATTAAAAATAAATTAGCTATTTTGCCGGATGAACCTGGTTGTTATTTGATGAAGGATCGTCAAGGGACAATTATTTATGTCGGCAAGGCAAAAATATTAAAAAACCGTGTACGTTCTTACTTCACGGGAAGTCATAACGGCAAAACAGCAAGGCTTGTTAGTGAAATAGAGGACTTTGAGTATATTGTGACATCGAGCAATTTAGAAGCGTTAATTTTAGAGCTAAATTTAATTAAGCTTCATGACCCAAAATATAATATTTTATTAACGGATGATAAAACATACCCGTATATAAAAATTACAAATGAAAAATATCCTCGAATTATTACGACACGTAAAATTAAGAAGGATAAAGCTCGCTATTTTGGACCGTATCCAAATGTCTTTGCCGCAAATGAGACACGGAAATTACTTGATCGAATTTATCCGCTAAGAAAATGTGCTCAGCTACCAAATAAGGTGTGTTTGTACTACCATATGGGGCAATGTTTAGCGCCTTGTGTGAAGGATATTGAAAACAGAGTTTATGATGAGATGATTGAGGAAATTACAAAATTTTTAAATGGTGGCTACGAAGAAGTCAAAAATGATTTGCAAGCAAAAATGTTCGAGGCAGCGGAAAAGCTAGAATTTGAGCGAGCGAAAGAACTGCGCGATCAAATTACTAGTATCGAAACCATTATGCAAAAGCAAAAAATTATAACGGGCGACTTATCTAATCGTGATGTATTCGGTTATGCGGTAGAAAAAGGTTGGATGTGTGTACAAGTATTTTTTGTGCGACAAGGAAAGTTGATTGAACGTGATGTATCCATTTTTCCGATATACAGGGAGCCTGAAGAAGAATTTTTAACGTTTATAGGTCGATTTTACGAATCACCACAACATTTAAAGCCGAAAGAAATTTTTATTCCACCTGTTGTGGACGGCGAGATTTTGGAGAAATTGCTAGACGTAAAGGTACTATTACCAAAACGTGGGCAGAAAAAAGAACTGGTAGATATGGCGACGAAAAATGCACAAATTGCGATTCATGAAAAATTCCAGTTGATCGAACGCCAAGAAGAGCGAACGATTGGAGCTTGTGAAGCGCTCGGTGATGCATTAAATATTTCCACACCATTACGTATTGAAGCGTTTGATAATAGTCATATGCACGGGGCAGATGCTGTTTCGGCAATGGTCGTATTTATTGATGGTAAGCCAGCGAAAAAGGAGTACCGAAAGTATAAAACAAAAGAAGCGGCGAAGCATGATGATTACGGAGCGATGGAAGAAGTCATTCGCCGTCGCTATACACGCGTGCTAAAAGAAAATTTACCACTGCCCGATTTAATTGTTGTTGATGGTGGTAAAGGGCAAATGGAAGTAGCCCGTAGTGTATTACAAAACGAACTTGGCTTAATTATACCGATTGCAGGGCTTGCAAAAGATGATAAGCATAATACAGCACAGCTTTTATTCGGTGAGCCACCTGTACCAATTGCTATGAAGCGAACGAGCGATGCTTTTTATTTATTGCAACGTATTCAAGACGAAGTACACCGCTTTGCTATTACATTTTTACGTCAACAACATCAAACAAATGCTATTCAGTCTGTATTGGATGAAATAGAAGGTGTTGGACCGAAGCGAAAACAACAATTACTCAAACATTTCGGCTCCGTGAAAAAAGTGCGAGAGGCGACGATAGAACAGCTAATCGAAGCGGGTATGCCACAAAAACAGGCAAGTAACATTTTTCGATATTTTCAAAATAAAGCATTGAAAAAAGACTAAGCGTATGCTACGCTTACATCATAATTTTATAGCGTTTAAAGATAGAGGTGCGGGATTCAACAGTACCACTTGTGAGGAGGAACAACTCCAACGATCAAGTGCGAAAGGGGAAACCGCCGAAGTGAATAATCGTTGTTTCCGATTGTTTGCTGGTTTTGCATTTAATAAATGTAGGACTGTCAGAATGGCATATTCTGGAGAGCTATCTCAAGAAAACTTTTACAGTATCGTTTATTGAGGCGGCTTTTCACTTATGTGGGAAGCCGCTTTTTTGCATAAGAGAGGACGTGGGAAAATGGGAAGCATTGTGATGAAATTTGGGGGACCAGCAGTTGCAACACCAGAAAAAATAGAAGAAATTGCACGTGGAGCGATGGAGGAGCGAGCAAAGGGATTAAATGTAGTTGTTGTCGTTTCTTCAATGGCGAGTATTCGCCATGAATTGCGTCATTTTGCAGCTGAGATTTCAGATGATCCAGTAAAGCGGGAAATGGATGTTTTACTAGCAACAGGTGCACAAATGACAAGTGCTTTGCTTGCAATTGCGATTACAGAGCAAGGTGGTAAAGCTGTATCACTTGCAGGTTGGCAAGCTGGGATTATAACAGATAGTTTACATCGGAATGCAAGAATTGAAGCGGTGAAGTCGTCACGTATTATGCAACACTTCGAGCAAGGGGAAATCGTTGTTATTGCAGGCTTTCAAGGAATTGATGTACATAACGATATTACGACCCTTGGAAAAGGTGGTTCGGAAACGACAGCAGTAGCTGTAGCAGCTGCTATTAGTGCCGAGCGTGTTGACATTTATACGAATGTGGATGGCATTTATACAGCAGACCCGAGTATTGTACGTAATGCAAGAAAGTTAAAGGAACTATCATATGATGAAATGCTTGAATTATCCAATTTAGGTGTGAACATTATACATCCTAGAGCAGTAGAATTAGCGAAAAAATATAATATCCCAGTCATCGTTCGCTCAAGTACTGTTGACGTAGAAGGAACGCTGTTAAAGGAGGAACGAGAAATGGAGAAAAATTCAATTGTGCGCGGTGTTGCATATGAAGCGGATATTATCCGATTAACAGTAGGATATGATTGTTATGACAATGTAGCCTTATCTGAAATTTTTACGGTATTAGCTGAAAATGGTATTAATGTAGATATTATTGTCCAATCGATTATTGATGGTGTTAAGCCAACGATTTCATTTTCCATTGAAAAGGATCAATTTGCACAATGTTTACGTGTATTAGAAACGAGTAAACTATCACTAGGCTTTAGTTTTGCAGACTTTGAAGTAGGACTGGCGAAAGTATCTATCGTTGGTTCGGGTATGACATCAAACCCAGGAGTAGCAGCTCGTATGTTTACAAGGTTGAATAAAGAAGGAATAGAAGTGAAGATGGTTAGCACATCGGAAATTAAAGTATCAGTCGTTGTGCCACAAGATGATATGGTAAAGGCAGCAAACGCATTGCATGATGAATTCCAATTAAAATAATTGAAAACAGCTATAAAATCGGTATGGACGTTTGCGATTTTGTAGCTGTTTTATTTTGTATGATGATGAGTTTCTTCTATTTTATAAATGATATTCGTTTTCAATTATATAGCATATTAAATTGTTAAGTTATGTTTATATTTTTTAAAATTACTTAATCGGTTCTTTCAAATCCCATTTGACATTAAATTTTACGTTACCTTGCTTTACATTTTTCTGCTCGTAGCATTCAGTTAAGTAGCCGTTTAACTTTTGAATTTGTTCTGCAAGGAAGCCAGCTTCGATTCGGAAGCAACGCTCTTCAAATTTTAAAACATCTGCATCACCTGTAAGAATAAATGTTACAGAATCTTTTCCTTCTTTTTCCGTGGAAAGTGAGCCCCAACCAGCCTGTTCAAAAAAGCTTGCTGCTTCTTCTATGGAAAAGAGAGGGAACTTACGAGCAAGCTCTTTTCCTGCCCAATATAGGACTTCCTCTTCATGTTTGCCTAAAACAGAGCGTAAAATATTATCACGAATCAATTCGTACCCGAATGTCGGAATAGTTTTAATATCATTGTAAATCATGTCAAAACCTCCTTAAAAACTTTCTTGTTTTTTAGATTAATTATTAAATAAAAGATATTCTTGTAGAAAAAAGGGCACTTTAAACAGCGGTAATTGGCTTTTTTAATGTTCATTAAATAATCGAGAGTGCCTTGACGCTTGTATCCGTTGAGAGTACAATGGACATGTCATAAATATTGTACCATGATGAAATATGCAGTCAATGCTCCACAAATTACCAATAGTGGATGGCTGGCTGTGTATTTTAAGTACTAAGGGGGGTAACAATCTTGTCGAAAGATCGTGAGTTTTTATGGCGCCGCTTACATTCCTTACTAGGTGTAATCCCGGTAGGTTTGTTCTTGGTGTTCCACTTAACACTGAACTTCACTTCAGTTGGTGGTGAAGAGGTGTACAATAATGCAACAGGAATGATGGAATTAGTTCCTCACTCATTATTGTTACTAATGGAATGGGTAATTATTTATATCCCATTAATGTTCCATGCGTTTTACGGAATTTACATTGCATTTACTGCAACACATAACACAAAACGCTTTGGCACATTCCGTAACTGGATGTTCCGCATTCAACGTATGACAGGTATTTTCCTAGTAATCTTCGTTGCTTGGCACATATTCCAAACTCGTGTTCAAAAAGCACTAGGAGCGGAAGTAAACTGGAACATGGTAGCTGAAATCGTAGATAATCCATTGATGCTAGCATTCTACATCGTTGGTATTTTATCTGCTACATTCCACTTAGCAAACGGTATCTGGTCGTTCTTAGTAAGCTGGGGTATTACGCAGTCTAAATCATCACAAAAAGTTGCAACTTATATTACAATGATTTTCTTCGTAATCCTATCAATCATGGGTGTAGCTGCAATCTTAGCATTCGCTTTATAAGATTAGTAACATTGCAGTATAGAAAGATTTTGCTACATACTTTTGAGGAAACAATGATAAAAGCAATGTAAGAGGAGTGAGAATCAATCATGGCAAAAAGCAAAGTAATTGTTGTCGGTGGCGGTCTTGCAGGCTTAATGGCAACGATTAAAGCTGCTGAAGTTGGCACTGAAGTTGAATTATTCTCGTTAGTTCCGGTAAAGCGTTCACACTCTGTATGTGCGCAAGGCGGAATTAATGGAGCTGTTAATACAAAAGGTGAAGGGGATTCTCCGTGGATCCACTTTGACGATACAGTATACGGTGGGGACTTCTTAGCGAACCAACCACCAGTTAAGGGTATGTGTGATGCAGCCCCTGGTATTATTCACTTAATGGACCGTATGGGTGTAATGTTCAACCGTACGCCAGAAGGTTTAATTGACTTCCGTCGTTTCGGTGGTACGTTAATGCACCGTACAGCATTCTCAGGTGCAACAACAGGTCAACAATTATTATACGCACTAGATGAGCAAGTTCGTTCACACGAAGTAGCTGGTTTAGTAACAAAATATGAGCACTGGGAATTCCTTGGTGCTGTGCTTGATGATGAAGGCGTTTGCCGCGGTATCGTAGCACAAGACTTAAAAACTGAAGAAATTCGTGCTTTCCGTGGGGATGCTGTTATTATGGCTACAGGTGGCCCTGGTATTATCTTCGGTAAAACAACGAACTCAGTTATTAACACTGGTTCAGCAGCATCTATCGTTTACCAACAAGGTGCTTCATATGCAAATGGTGAAATGATTCAAATTCACCCAACAGCGATTCCTGGGGACGACAAAAACCGTCTAATGTCAGAATCTGCTCGTGGTGAAGGTGGACGTGTATGGACTTATAAAGACGGTAAGCCTTGGTATTTCCTAGAAGAAAAATACCCAGCTTACGGTAACTTAGTACCACGTGATATCGCAACACGCGAAATCTTCGACGTATGTGTTAACCAAAAACTTGGTATTAACGGCGAAAACATGGTATATCTAGATCTTTCTCATAAAGATCCACATGAATTAGATATTAAACTAGGTGGAATTATCGAAATCTACGAAAAATTCGTAGGTGATGACCCACGTAAATTACCAATGAAAATCTTCCCAGCTGTTCACTACTCAATGGGTGGTTTATGGGTAGATTACGATCAAATGACTGAAATCCCTGGTCTTTTTGCAGCAGGTGAATGTGATTACTCACAACACGGTGCAAACCGTTTAGGTGCTAACTCATTATTATCTGCGATTTACGGTGGTATGGTTGCAGGACCAAACGCTGTTAAATACATCAAAGGCCTTAAAAAGCATGCGGAAGACTTACCAGAATCAATTTTCGAAGCTCGCGTAAAAGAAGAAACTGAGAAGTGGGAAGCTATCCTTAAAATGGATGGAACTGAAAACGCATACTTATTACACAAAGAGCTTGGTGAGTGGATGACTGACAACATGACAGTAGTACGTCATAACGACCGTCTAGAAAAAACTTACGAAAAGCTTACTGAATTACAAGAGCGTTGGAACAACATTAACGTTAACGATACACAACGTTGGTCTAACCAAGGCGCTCACTTCGTACGTCAGTTAAAGAACATGTTATACCTTGCAAAAGTTATGACAAAAGGTGCTTTACTACGTAACGAATCTCGTGGTGCGCACTACAAACCAGAGTTCCCAGATCGTGATGACGAGAACTTCTTAAAAACTACTATGGCTAAATTTGACCCAGCAACGGGTGAGCCAATTATTACTTATCAAGAAGTAGACGTTTCGTTAATTCCACCACGTAAACGTGACTACTCAGCGTAAGAGGGGGAGACTTAAACATGGAGACAGCTAACACTGGCAGAATGATAGATGTTGAGATCCTTCGTCAAGATACTGAAAACGGTTCAGCTCGCTGGGAGAAATTCCGCGTACCTTACCGTCACGGTATGAACGTTATCTCAATTTTAATGGAGATCCAAAGAAACCCTGTAACAGCAGACGGTAAAAAGACAACTCCTGTAACTTGGGACTCAAACTGTCTTGAAGAAGTTTGTGGTGCATGTTCGATGGTTATTAATGGTCGTCCACAACAATCTTGTTCTGCATTAGTAGATAAATTAACTCAACCAATTCGTTTAGAACCAATGTCAACTTTCCCAATAGTACGTGACTTACAGGTTGACCGTAGCCGTATGTTTAACGCACTTAAAAAAGTAAAAGCTTGGGTTCCAATCGATGGTACTTACGATTTAGGTGAAGGTCCACGTATGCCAGAGCGCAAACGTCAATGGGCTTACGAATTATCTAAATGTATGACTTGTGGTGTATGTATGGAAGCATGTCCAAACGTATCTGAAAAAGCTGCGTTCATCGGTCCAGCTCCATTATCACAAGTACGTTTATTCAATACACACCCAACAGGTGCAATGAATAAAGACGAACGTTTAGCTGCAATTATGGGCGACGGTGGTCTTGCAAACTGTGGTAACTCACAAAACTGTGTAGTTGCTTGTCCTAAAGGTATTCCTTTAACAACATCTATCGCTTCACTTAACCGTGCAGCAACAGTTCAAATGTTCAGAAACTTCTTCGGTTCTGACCACATGGTTTAATAAACAAATTACTGCTTAGAGGGGATGACCTTCTAAGCAGTTTTTTCGCGTTTTTCCAAATGTATAGTAAATTCTTTTGTGATATAATGAATAGGTATTCATTTCATGGGGATGGAGTGAAACGTTAAACAAAGAGGGAGGAATCATTATGAAAGCAAATTATATAGAAGATCCGCAAACATGGGCAAGCGATTTTACATTTTCAGTACAAGTACCAGTGCGTTTTTCGGAAACGGATATGTTTGGGCATGTGAACAATACAGTTGTGTTTACATATTTAGAATACGCACGCATTGAGTATTTACACGCCATTAAATTGATGAATAAGGAAGGCAATATTCCGGTAGTAGCCGATATTCAGTGTGATTATATACGTCAAATGTATTTCGGCGAAAAAATAACAATTTATGTAAAAGTAGCCCGTGTTGGAAATAGTTCTGTAGACATTCACTACTTAGGTAAAAATGAAAAAAATGAAATTGTATTTACAGCTCGTGGTACAATTGTTCAAATAAATGCAAAAACGGGCAAAGGCGTTCCGTTTACTGATGAAGAAAAACAATTATTGCTCGGGAAATAGTGAAAACGCCCTCACACCATGCAGGTTTTTACATACTGTACAAGGAAGAGGATGGGAGGTTGTTGCTATATGAGTGGCCAGCAGTCAGGCTTTCTACTTACAAAACGGGAGCGAGAAATTTTTCAGCTGCTGATTGAGGATTATTCAACAAAAGAGATTTCCGAAAAGCTACAAATTAGCGAGAAGACGGTGCGAAACCATATTTCTAATACAATTCAAAAGCTCGGGGTTTCAAGTCGAACGCAAGCACTTGTCGAATTACTGCGACTGCAAGAATTGTCTTTAAACTGAATGTATACTTGCTATTTCATCTAAAACACTTCAAAATAGACGTATGAACGTATTTTGAGGAGTGAATGGGTTAGATGAAGGACAACAGTAAACACAGCTTTGAATCAGTAGCATCGATGGAAAAAGAACTACGCTACATTTCACACTTAATTAAACAAAAAGGCCGTGAAATATTAAGTAATTATACAATTACACCTCCGCAATTTGTGGCTTTGCAGTGGTTACATGAGTCTGGAGATATGACAATTGGGGACTTATCGAATAAAATGTACCTAGCTTTTAGTACGACGACTGATTTAGTTGATCGTATGGAAAAAAACGAGCTAGTACAGCGTGTTCGTGATGAACAAGATCGCCGCGTCGTACGTATTCACTTATTACCAGAAGGTGAGCGCATTATTCAAGAAGTAATTGAAAAGCGTCAAAATTACTTGCGTGAATTATTGCAAGATTTTGAAGTGGATGAAGCACAAGAACTACTAAAATTACTAAAAAAACTACATTTATTAATGAAATAGGATTGAGGCGGTACATGTGAATGCCCCGATTGGTGTTATCGATTCAGGTGTTGGTGGCTTAACGGTAGCAAAAGCGATTATGGAGCTTTTGCCAAATGAAACAATTTATTATATTGGTGATACAGCGCGTTGTCCATATGGTCCTCGCTCAAAGCAGGAAGTCCGTACATTTACGTGGCAAATGGCAAAGGCGCTAGAAAAAATGAATGTTAAAATGCTAGTTATTGCGTGTAATACAGCAACCGCTGTAGCGCTCGAAAGCTTACAAAAAAATATGCCGTTCCCTGTACTCGGTGTTATAAACGCTGGTGCACGTGCGGCGATTAAAAAAACAAAGCGCAATGAAATTGTTGTTCTTGCAACGGAAGGCACAGTAAAAAGTGCTGCCTATGAGCAAGCAATATATTCATTAAGCACAAAAGCGAAAGTAATTCCGCTCGCATGTCCTACATTCGTTCCGCTTGTAGAAAGCGGAGAGTACGAAGGGCAATTCTCGTATGACTTAGTCAAAAATGGCCTAAAGCCAATAGAGGAAGAGCGTTTTGATACGGTTATTTTAGGTTGTACACATTATCCGATTTTGCAAAAGCAAATTGAAGCAGCAGTAGGAACAGATGTGCATGTGCTATCTTCTGCGGAAGAAACAGCCCGTGATGCGGAAGCTATTTTAGCCTATTCAAACCAATTACGTAAAGATACATCTCCTCCTGAGCATAAATTTTTTGCATCAGGTTCAGTACCCATTTTCCGTTCAATTGCAGAACGTTGGCTAGAAAAAGAAAACCTAGATATTCATCGGATAAAGTTTTAAACGATACCCAATCGATTTTTTGTCGATTGGGTTTTTTCGCGTGCTTAAAGCCTTGTGATTTATATACAAGATGAAAGTAAGTGGCAACGATACATGCTATTCGCTTTTTCGTTTATCTCTAATTTTCATAATGCCTCCTCTATATATAGAAGGCGAAAAATTTTTAGAGTAAAAGGTGCGAGAGTAACAATAAATACTATTCGCGCCTGACCAACCGCCAGAGCATGACGAATGAGACTGCGCTCTTTTTGCAGGCTCAGGTGGCATGGGCGGTAGCGCGAATAGTACACCATTTACTTTTTTTAGCCATAACTCTAATTTTAAATGCCTCCTATTTAGGTCGACCTGTGCCTTTCTAACACCTTCAAATTATGTTAAGATAAGTTCGCGAATATACGAGGAGGTCTACAATGACAAGACATGATAACCGAGCTGTGAACGAATTACGTCCAGTTCAAATTGACAATAATTATTTAATGCATCCAGAAGGGTCTGTACTAATTACAGTAGGAAATACAAAAGTAATTTGTACAGCTACGATTGAAGATAAAGTACCGAGTTTCTTACGTGGGCAAGGTAAAGGCTGGATTACGGCAGAATATTCAATGCTCCCGAGAGCGACTGCCCAACGTACACGCCGTGAGTCTTCAGCTGGTAAAGTAGGCGGACGTACGATGGAAATTCAACGTTTAATCGGCCGTGCATTACGCGCAGTAGTAGACTTAGAAGCGCTAGGTGAAAAAACAGTATGGATAGACTGTGACGTTATTCAAGCGGATGGTGGTACACGTACAGCGTCTATTACAGGGGCGTTCGTTGCGATGACACAGGCAATTGCAAAACTTGGAGCAGAAAAGCCATTTGCTACATTCCCGGTAGTAGATTATTTAGCAGCAACAAGTGTTGGCATGATTGATGAAATCGGTGCAGTGCTCGATTTAAACTATGTAGAAGACGTAGATGCTGCAGTTGATATGAATATCGTCATGACCGGTGCGGGGCGCTTTGTTGAATTACAAGGAACAGGCGAAGAAGCGACGTTTTCCCGTGATGAGTTAAATGAATTATTAGCATTAGGTGAGCAAGGAATTGCCCAGTTAATTGACATTCAAAAAGAAGCATTAGGTGAGCTAGCGTCGCTTGTAGGAGCGAAGGAGGAAGCATAAAATGAAGCGAGTAGTAATAGCGACAAAAAATAAAGGAAAAGCGAAAGACTTTGAAGCTTTGTTTAATCCATTAGGTTTTGAAGTGGTGACAATGTTTGATGTTGCACCGGATATGGAAATTGAAGAAACCGGTACTACGTTTGAAGAAAACGCAGTATTAAAGGCAGAGACTCTTGCAAAAGAGTTAAATATGATTGTCATTGCAGATGACTCAGGATTAGTAGTAGACGCGCTAGATGGTGCACCAGGCGTACATTCTGCACGTTACGCAGGCGATCATGACGATGAGGCTAATATTGTGAAAGTGCTAGAAAATTTAGCTGGCGTACCTGAAGAAAAGCGTACAGCCCGTTTTATGTGCGCTTTAGCCATTGCAGGACCAGAAATGGACACAACAACGGTCTTCGGTACTTGTGAAGGCGTTATTTTAGAAGAAAAGCGCGGTACAAACGGCTTTGGCTACGATCCGATTTTCTTCGTTCCTGAATTAGATCGTGCGATGGCAGAACTAACACCAGAAGAAAAAGGTGCAATTTCTCATCGCGGCAATGCAATTCGTAAATTAGCAGAAGCTTTACCAACTTTACTGAAATAATAGGGGGAATACGGTAATGAAACTATTAATTATGAGTGATACACACGGAGATGCGGAAGTAATTAAGACCGTTCGAGATTATTATCCACAAGTAGATGCAGTTGTGCATTGCGGAGATAGCGAATTGCCGTATGACCATACATATTTACAAGGAGTTGAACGTGTGCGCGGCAACTGTGACCGCAAAGACGACCGCTTCCCAAATGAAAAGCTGTTTGAACTTGGCGAAACAAAAGTATTTGCTACACACGGGCATTTATTTAATGTGAAGTCATCCATTTTATCGCTGATGTACCGTGCGAGAGAAGTAGGCGCAGACATTTGTTGCTTCGGTCACTCCCATATTCTTGGTGCAGAAATGATTGATGATACGTTATTTATAAACCCAGGCAGCTTACTAAAGCCTCGTGGTCGCAAGGAAAAAAGCTTTGTCGTCGTTGACATTACGGACACAGGCTATATAGTGAATTGCTATACACATGAAAATGAACTGATAGATTCGATTCATTTTGAAAAATAAAGTAGGTCGTCTTATTCCTATATTGGAATAAGACGACTCTGTTTTAGCATATATAGTTAAGTGCGGAAGTTTTGGAATAGTAGAACTTTTTGTGTGTGGATTTTTTTTTTATAAATCATGTTGACTTTTGAGTGCTTTCCGCATATAATAAAAAATGTCTTTCTTATCAGATTGATGGAAAGCAAACTGTCTCAGTAGCTCAGCAGGATAGAGCAACGGCCTTTAAGTAAATAGGAGCCTTTATACGGAAAAGAAACGTATAAAGTGGACGACACCGTATCGGTAAACCCTTAACAGATTATGCTGATGGCAATACCGAGGAAACGAGAACATTTGAATGGCGTTATGCAGGTAAAATGTTCGCTGCAAGCAATTGCGAGAGGTTCCGTAGAGACTAAACGTGTCGCACCTGAAATGGTGAAGTTATAGTCCAGACCAACAAATTATACACATGTATAAGTAGTGAAAACTATAGTGGTAAGCTAAGCCGTCGGTCGGGGGTTCGAATCCCTCCTGGGACGTAATAAATTATGAGAAAACTCAATAGTATCAACGATTTGACGAGTGTGGGTATAACTAACGAGATTCTAACCGTTAAGTAATTTCACTAAAAAATCGTTGCAATCAACCTTCAATTATTATAATTGGAGGTTTTTTGTTTTGACAAAGAAAAAAGGTATTTTTGATGTTTCAGTATCTACTGAAATATTGAAACCGAAAAAAGAAACAATTGCAAAAGGAATGGAAGTTGAAAAGGCACTATCAATCATTGAACGCCAAATGAGGTTAAATGGTTATCGTGAGCGTACATTAAACGATTACAATTTAATTTTTAATCATTTTACTGAAGCAACTGGAGTAAAGTATCTCGAGGAAATAACTGTTACAAAAATTTACGAATGGTTAGATAGCATGAATGTTTCTAATTCAACTAAATTAACAAGGTTAAAATGTTTTAAAGCGGTATTGGGAAAATGCTTTAACAATAGTTGGTTTCAATCTAAATTTTGGTTAACAGTTCAAATCAAAGTTGATAAAAAAATCAAAACTGGTGCAAGGGAAAACGATTTAAATGTATTGCTATCATTGTTAGATACTTCAACATTTATTGGGCTACGAGATGCCGTAGCAATTCTAACACTTTATAAAACTGGTGTCCGAATTAATACGCTCGGACAAATGGGGAAAGTCACATTGATTTTGAAAATAAGACTTTAAATCTTACTGGCGATATTAGGAAAAATCGTGAATTTTTAAAGTTGCCAATAGACGACCAACTAATTGACCTGTTCAAAGTATTAATTGAACAAAACGATAAAATTCGAACTTATTATGAGCAAGAGAATGATTTCTTGTTTATTACGATGAAAGGTACAACGATTAATACGAGTAGCACAAATAATGCCATCTCAAAGCAATTGAACAAATATGCAAAACGATATGAATTACCAAATATAAACCCCCACGCAATACGCAGGGCATTTGCTAAGAATTTGTATGACAAGGGTGCTGATGTTGCATTGATTTCTAAAGCACTTGGTCATTCTAACTTAGCAGTTACAACCCAGTATTTGGATATTAGCGTTGGAGAAGTGGCACAAAATTTAAGAGATTATTTATAACATTAATCAACCGTAGCCATCATTGGTTACGGTTTTATATTACATTCTCTTCCTTTCTTTTGATATAATGTTCATAAGTTACATAAGAGGGAAGGGGAATATTATGTTAGACAATCCTTGGTTTATCGGAATAGTAGGGAGTTTAATTGCCAGTATTATTTTTGGGATGTTAATGTCTATCTTAGGCAAAAAAGATTATAGTTTAAATGTTGCTAAGGCAAACTCTGAAATAATTAATTTGTTAATTATGTCTACTGCTGAAGAAAAGTTACCTAATAAAGGTGTTATTGAATCTATAATTAAATCTGTGGCAAAAAAATATTCTGTTTCTGTTTATGATGTTTATTCGATTACAAATACATATGATGATTTAATGCGTAATATCTATGAAATAAATTTCATATCTCATGATAAAAAACTTCAAATTACCAATCAACTCAATGAATTAAAAATTGAAATAGAAAATGAAAAACAAAAAGATAAAGTTGAAAGACCCTTTGAATTATTTGCATTACGAAGAACGCTTATTTCTTTTTATATGTTTTTTACATTAGTAATGGTGGCGCTTTATGGCATTTTTAAAGAAAAAATGGGTGGCGAGTTTACTATCGGAAATCTAAAGAACTTAAGCAAAAATGATACCTATTTTTTCATTGCGGTTGTTTATGCTTTTCTTTTCTTTATATTCTCAAGAATTATGGAACATAGATTCGTATCACCTCCTATGTAGTACTTATTATACATTTTATAGGTAA
>JBJEFO010000180.1:5010-15242 GCA_051874135.1 Lysinibacillus sp. | reverse complement strand
AAAAAGCATTAACAAGCTCGGAACTAAGCTCATTAATGCTTTATTAAAAAGATTAAATTTGTGTTAGCTGCATATTTTGCACAAAATGGATGGCTATACGCACGAATCGAGGTGCTATACGCACAAAACGGGTAACTATCCGCACATATCAAGGGCTTATCCGCACAAATGGATGCCATCCGCACGAAACCGATCGCTATCCGCACATATCAGACCGCTATACGCACAAAATAGCTAGCTATCCGCACAAAACGTCCATCCAAATTACCGTGATTAACGATTTCGCTCTTTAAATGCTCGTTCCATTTCACGTTTTGCTTCTTTTTTGCGCATGTCGTCGCGTTTATCGTAGTCTTTTTTCCCTTTTGCAATACCGATTAATAGTTTTGCATAGCCATCTTTCACATACATTTTCAGCGGCACAATCGTATAGCCGTCACGTTTAACAGCTCCAACTAATTCACCGATTTGCTTTTTATGTAGCAACAGCTTACGATCGCGTAGTGGCTCATGGTTAAAGCGATTGCCTTGTTCAAACGGTGAAATATGCATATTACAAATCCACGCCTCGCCATTACGAACGCGCACGTAGGAATCCTTTAGCTGTACTTTACTCGCACGGACGGATTTAATTTCTGTACCCGTCAATACCATACCAGCTTCAATCGTTTCTTCAATAAAATAATCGTGACTTGCCTTTTTATTTTGAGCTAATACTTTTCCTTGTCCTTTAGCCATTTTTCACAACTCCTCCGTGCACCTAAATACCTTTTACATCATTATAGCGTAAAAAGTGGCTAGAGACACGTTATCCCTAGCCGCTTGTGTTATTTCTTTTTCTTCTTTTTCTTTTTCGCAATGCCTTCGTAGAACTTTGGCTTGTCTTTGCCGTCTTTACGTCTGCCGCGCGGATCACGGTCGCTTGAAGAAGAGCGTTTTCCTTTACGATCTTTTTCACCACGACTACCTTTACTACTACTGCGTTTATCGCGGCGTTCAGAACGCTCACCACGTTTTGATGATTCACGGCGTCCAGCTGTAATGACTTTCGGCGCGACTTTGCGTGTACGGTTGCTCGCTGATGCAATCATATCGACAATTTCAAAGTCAATCGCTGACTCTTCGATGTTGACATTCGATACGCGAACTTTCACTTCATCCCCGATGCGGAACTGGCGGCCAGTACGCTCACCGATCATCGTCATCATGCGGTCTTCAAAACGGTAGTAATCGTCCGTCATATTGCTAATGTGAACTAAACCTTCAACCGTATTTGGTAATTCCACGAAAATACCGAAGTTCGTAATCGATGATACCATGCCGATAAATTCTTCGCCGATTTTATCAGACATGAATTGTGCTTTTTTCAATGCATCTGTATCACGCTCTGCATCAACAGCGCGGCGCTCGCGTTCAGATGTATGCTCTGCAATTTCGTCCATCACAGAGTTCCAATGCACAACCGTCTCTTTCGATGTATCACCATTAATTAAATACGTGCGAATTAAACGGTGTACGATTAAGTCCGGATAACGACGAATTGGTGATGTAAAGTGTGTATAATAATCTGCCGATAAACCGAAGTGACCTAGTGATTCTGGATAGTATTTCGCCTGTTGTAATGAGCGAAGTAGCATCGTCGAAATAACCGGTTCTTCTGGTAAACCTTCGATTGATTTTAAAATTTCTTGCAATGCTTTCGGATGAACCGAGTTACCTGTACCTTTAATGACTAAACCAAAGTTCGTTACAAATTCAAAGAAACGCTGTAATTTCTCTGGTTTCGGATCTTCGTGAATACGGTAAATGAACGGTAACTCCATCCAGTGGAAATGCTCTGCTACTGTTTCGTTCGCTACAAGCATAAATTCTTCGATTAAACGCTCTGCTACTGTACGTTCGCGTAATACGATATCAGTTGGCCAACCGTCTTCATTTACAAGTACTTTTGATTCTTTAAAGTCAAAGTCGATTGCACCACGGCTCATGCGGCGATTGCGTAAAACTTGTGCAAGCTCTGCCATTAACTCAAACATCGGAATTAACGGTTTGTAGCGCTCGACTAATTCCGGATTTTCGTCGCGCTCTTCTAAAATTTTATATACATCCGAATACGTCATACGCTCTGTCGTTTTAATAACGCTTTGGAAAATTTCATGCTTTATGACTTGTCCAGCACCGTCAATAATCATTTCACACGACAGTGTTAAACGGTCAACTTGCGGATTTAATGAACAAATCCCGTTCGATAAGCGGTGCGGAATCATCGGAATTACGCGGTCCGTTAAATAAACAGATGTCGCACGGTCATATGCTTCTTTATCAAGCACAGAATCTTGCGTTACGTAATAACTAACGTCCGCAATGTGTACACCTAGCTTATATGTGCCGTCTTCGTTTTTCGTTACCGTTACCGCATCATCCAAGTCTTTTGCATCGGCGCCGTCAATCGTCACAATCGTTTCATTACGTAAATCACGACGTCCGATTAAATCTTGCTCCGTAATCTCATCCGGTACTTGTGTTGCTGCCTCGACTACTTCTGCAGGAAACTCAGGTGGAATGTCGTGCTTGTATATAATCGATAAAATATCGACACCTGGGTCATTTTTATGTCCTAAAATTTTCGTAATCATACCTGTTGCTGATTTTACTTGATCTGGCCAGTTTGTAATTTCTACAACTACTTTATGTCCATCGACCGCACCAAGCGTATCTTCTTTTGCAACGAAAATATCCATCGACATTTTTTTATCGTCTGGTACGACAAAACCGAAACCGCGGTTTGCTTGGAACGTACCGACAAACGACGTTTTACCGCGCTCAATAATTTTTGTGACAGTACCTTCACGACGGTCACCTGACGATTCCTTTAATACGCGAATTAACACCGTATCGCCATTTAATGCACCGTTAATTTCATGTGGGGCAATAAAAATATCGTCCATACCTTCTTCATCCGGTGCTACAAATCCAAAGCCTTTTGGATGTCCAATAAAACGGCCGCGTAATAAATTCATACGTTCTGGTAAACCATATCGATTAGAGCGTGAACGTACGATTAATCCTTGCGCTTCCATTTTTACAAGTGTTTTTACAAGCTCTTTAAACTCGTCCGCTTCTGATAATTCGAAAACCTCTTCAATTTCAGCAACAGTCATCGGCTTGTAATCTTCATTTTTCATAAACGCTAAAATGCGTTGTTGTAATTCATCTTTTTGTGCCATATTTGTCCCTCCTTCAACGGGAATTTATCTATTGTCAACATTTTAAACATGCCAATCGAGCTTTTCTAAAAACTCCAAAATATCTTCATGCAGTTGATCTTTTTCTTTATCTAATGTAATGACATGACCAGAATTGTCATACCATTTAATTTCTTTTATATTAGATTGCGCTTCTTCATATATATAATGTGCAGATTTCGGGTCAATAATGTTATCATTCGTCGCTTGCACAACAAAAATTGGTGTATACACCATATCGACGTCAGCTCGTACACTTGCAACAAGTTGCTGTAAGTCTGATAACGACGGCATACCTTGCTTGCGAATCGCCTCGAGTTCTGCTTTTATTTCCTCAGCTGTTTTACCTTCTGATTTTTTGTACTGCTCAGCATATTGCAGTACACCTTCAAACATCACATCAAGCGTGCGCATCGTCATCGGTGCACACATCGTAATAATTCCTTTTACCGGTTTGTTTAGTCCTAATTTTAATGAAAATACGCCGCCAAGTGATAATCCAGCGACCGCAATTTCTTCATACCCTGCCTGTTGTAATTGCTCGTAACCATTCAGTACATCTTGCCACCACTCGTCAGGACTAGATTGAATAAGCTCCTCTGGTGGTACACCGTGTCCTTTATAATGAGGTGCTAAAGAAGTGTAGCCTCTTTTTTCTAAAAAGCGTCCGAGCATCCGAACGTCCGCTGAGCTTCCTGTAAAACCATGGAGTAATAACACAGCTCGCGGTCCTGCTTCAAAGAAAAAAGGCATATTTTGTGCTTTTCGCATAACATTCCTCCGTCTTACTTCTAGTTGTCGATAGGTTGAAAAACATCACTTGCTCATGCATTAGTCGTACTAAAATCTCTTTTCACATGGAACATTGCTATCAAAAAAGCCCAACCAGTGTCGGTTAGGCAGTTACTATGCGTCTATTAAAATTTCGTAATAGCTAGCGCTAAAATAAAGAATAGTACAGACAATACAATCGTTATACGATGTAATACTAAATCCATACCACGCGCTTTTTGTTTGCCGAAAAGTTGTTCTGCTCCACCAGAGATGGCCCCTGATAAACCAGCGCTTTTACCTGATTGTAATAATACGACTACGATTAAAGCTAAAGCTACAATGATTAATAAAACTGTGATTAACGTATGCAAAACGTCCACCTCTTTCACTTGAAAACATTACAACAACTAATAGTATAGCAAAAACAGGATAAGGTGACAACTTGCATCGCTGTATTTTGAGAAAACCGCCAAATTGATACTATGAAAAATCGTTATACTGACATTCGCTGACATCACGTTTTGCCGCTAATGCAAGTGGAATCATCGTTTCAAACAGTAAATCATGATCATCGAATATTAGCTTACGTAAATCAATATTAAAGTATTCTTTCATACGTGATTCCGTCATTACTTCCTGTACAGTTCCAATCACAGCCTTCTTATCCTTTGCAATCATTAACACTTGATCTGCTAAATAAAATGCATGATTCGGATAGTGGGTATTAATAATACAAGAAATTTGATGGTCTTTAGCAAGCTTCTTTAATGTTTCTAAAATGACAACCTGCTTTTGAATATCTAAATGAGATTCCGGTTCATCTAATATTAAAATCTCTGGATCTGACACTAATGTTCGTGCAATTAAAGCGAGCTGCAATTCACCACCACTTACTTCATTACAGGACTTTTTTGCTAAATGTACAATACCAACTTCATCTAAAGCTTCATGTGCCTTATCATAATCTTCTTTACGTGGCTTTGCTAATGTACTAATGTATGGTGCACGCCCCATTACGACTAAATCCTCGATTGAGAAGCCAAATACCATTTTATGTGCTTGCGGTACGTAACCAATACGCTTCCAAAGTTCTTTTTGTGGCACTTTCGAAAGTGGTTGCTCATCGATAAATGTTTCGCCCGTTTTCCATTCGTTTAAACCTGTAATACATTTTAATAGAGTTGTTTTCCCTGCACCATTAGGACCGAGAATCGCCATAATTTTTCCGCGCTCTAACGTAAAATTAATATTTTCCGCATAAACAAACGGCTTCTTTTCTTTTTTCTTCGCATAAAAGAAATTGCCTTCACGTACTTCTATTTTCATGACCAGCCGCCTCCTGTTTTACGTAATAAATAAGCAAAGAATGGTGCACCTACAATGGCTGTTAAAATTGATAGTGGTATTTCCGCTGCTGTTAGTGTACGTGCAAGTGTATCAATAATTAATAAATAGGCAGCACCTAAAGTAAGCGATATCGGCAATACTTTTTCGTTATTAGTACCGACAAACATACGTGCAATGTGTGGGATGATTAACCCTACCCATCCGACAATACCTGCGATTGCAACTGCCGCAGCTGTACATAATGTTGCACCTGTAATAACTGTCCATTTTAACCCTACTACGGAAATACCTAATGATTTTGCTTCATCATCTGGTAAAGTAAGCAAGTTAATACGCCAACGAACCGCAAGCAGTATTACAATCCCAACAATTAAAATCGGTCCTGCTGTCCATAAATCACGGTATGATGCCGTCCCTAAGCTACCCATTAACCAATATGTAATCGCCGGTAGCTTTTCCTCTGGATCGGCTACGAACTTTGTTAACGAGATAAGTGCATTAAACAATGCACTCGTCACAACCCCTGCGAGTACGAGCATAAAGATTGGCATGTTTTTTCCTACGCCACCAATCACATATGTAAAGGCAATCGCAGCTAAACCGAATGCTAATGCAAAAATTTGCGTAATATAACCGTTTCCAAATAATAAAATCCCGATAGATGCACCAAAACCTGCACCGGCCGCTACCCCTAGAATATCTGCACTAACTAATGGATTAGCAAACATTCCTTGGAAAGCAGCACCTGAAATGGAAAGCCCCGCACCAATTAATAGTGCGAGGACTATGCGTGGAAAACGAACTGTCATGACCACGTTATATTCCATAGCTGTCCAAGTTTCTTCTATCGGAAAAATATGTGATAGTAGGATTTTTACTACCGTTACAAAGTCTACTTCAAAGCGTCCAATACCAAGCGAGAAAAGCGCAATGGCAAGTGGTAAAACCCAAAACAATATATTTTTCCAGTATTTCATGAATAGACCTCTTAATATTTCGCTGCGTCAGATGATGGATTTAAAATCGAATGGATTTCTTCATCTGTTACATCGTAGTCATAAAAATCTTTGTAGTACGAACGAATTTCATTGTTCATATCATAATCAAATAACTCTGGTTGGTTGTGGCTAGCTAACCATTTTAACATTAACGGTGCGTCACCACTTGGTGGGAACCAACGATAAATCCCTAATGGAATCTTGTAAACTTGTTTATTTTGTACAGCCGCTACTTGACTCCAATCTTGTCCTTCGATTGTGTTGTTATAAAGATCCTCTGGTTGAACCGGTGTGAAATTTGTTAAGTAAATAATTTCTGGATTCCATGAAAGAATTTGCTCCATGTTCACGTCTTTACGACCTTGTACATCCTTTTCAGCCACATCATTTGCACCTGTTGCATTTAACCATTGATTACCGAAGAAACCTTTACCGCTTACTGTAATTGCTTGCTCTGATAATTGATAAAGCATTAGTGCATTTGGCTTTTGTTCTGGTGTTAAGTCTTTTATTTTTTCATTGATCTCATCTTGAACTTTTGTTCCTTCTTCTAAGAAGCGATCTGCACGTTCCGTCGTATTGGCAATTTGTCCAGTTAGCTCTAACCAGCTATTAAATGTCGCAAGTGGTTCAGCTGCTGCTGCATCAATCGCTTTAATCCCTACGGTTGTAATGCCTGCTGCACGAGCTTGTTCGATTGCTTTTTCGTTAGTAGTTAGCTCAAAATATATATCTGGGTTTAATTTCATTAACTCTTCGATATTTGGTTCTCCATTTTTCACGAAATCTGTTGATGCATTTAATACATCTGGAGAAAGTTTTGCTAGCATTGAATTTTGTGCCGCATTATATGAGTTTGGATGCATCGCTACAAGTTCTTTCGTAGAGTTTGTTGCCACGTACCATGTATGGAAGTACGGTAAAATTCCCCCTGTTACGATTGACTTTACTTCTCCTGGAATCGTTACTTCTGTACCTGATTGATCCTTAACAATTTTTTCTTCAACCGTTGTTTGTACTTCTGCACCTTGTTGTTCTGTTCCAACCTTTTCTGTTTCCTCATTATCTGAACATGCAGCTAATGCCATTGCTGAAAGCGCTAAAGCTGCAATCATCTTTTTACTTTTGTACATTTTATTTTCTCCCTCTTAACCATTTTATCAGTCCGTGTAAAAACGGCTTTGTTTGATCGATAAAGCCCAGTCCAATATGGAAAATTGGATCTAAACTTGTTACGACAAGCTCACCGTTAAAGCTCACATTATCAATATAAAAAATAGATCGACCTTCATCGTTATCGACTAAAGAAACAGCTCCTTCTGGTGGTTGGAATGTTCCGTGATAATGCCACTTCATATCCGCTAGCGTGACATAATCGTATAACGTATGTATATTATTCCGTTCCACTAATGGCAAATCGCCCTGTGGTTTTACCCACCAGCTAAAATTCACCTCCGAATCTTGCCAATCGATTGTTGGAAACCAATAATCTAATACTTCACCGAAAATAAATAATCGCTTACCTTCGTTAATGAAACGAATAAATTTCCCTTGATTTCGCTTTAAATGTGGAATACTTAAACGCTCTGTCACGATTAACGTATCGTAAGGAGATAAATCGGTCATTTCTAAATCTTGAATATGGATAATGTCATCATATAAACCTTTGTATTCTTCCATTTCGAAAAATCGATTATGAAAACTACATCCATTTGTTAATATCGCAATGTTTGTCATACGTGTCGCTCCTTCCGCTTCCTCGCTTCATCACGTATAACGTCTATAATTTGTGTCGCTAAGCGATTCGCACTAGACTGTTCATCTCTGTAAACTTGATATAAATCTGTCCCTGAACCTACAATAAGCACGCCATTTGTCGAATGACGGTCTACATACATTATTGGTGCATCTAATTCATCCTTTACGATGACTGTTGCACCTTGAGGTAGTTCTTTAAAGTATCCTCTTGTGAAAAAACCTTTTACACCTTGGCGATAATTTAAATCATATGGGTCAATTCCTCCAAACATTGGATAAACTGGCTCTGTTAAAATGATTTCTCGATCTTTAATAGCTGTTGGTGAACGATGCCAAATAGGTGCATTCGGCAAATAACTTTTCGACATTTCTGCAAGCGAGAAAATTATACCTCCGGATTCTAAATAATCCTCAAATATTGAACGGTGTGCCATCATAAACTCTTCATCTACGTAATTCGTAATAATTAGTCCTACAAAAGCTGATAAATCTGTTTGGGGTAAATCGTACATATCGATAAACACAAGTCCACGATTCCGGTCTTCTTGTCTCAATCTTACAAATTGAATATCTAAACCAACATACCCAATGAATTTCATAAACTTCCTCCTTTCATCAGATTATTAAAAATTAATAGTTTTCATTTCTCGTCTGATAGAGTATAATTGAAAACGATTTTCATTGTCAACATAATTCGACAAATAAATGATAATCATTTTCAATTTATTAATAACCTTAAAAGGAGAAATATTATGCCTGAAATTAAAATCATAAAGTTAGATGGAGGACATGCGTTTGGTAAAGAAGGGCGTGCGATGGCAGCTTCTAATGAGCCAATGGATTATGTTACAAATCTAGATCAATATGAGTTAGCAACTACTGATTTATCCCCTTTTAACGTATTAGTTGTAACAGACTTTATTGATCAGGAATATTTATTTGAACATAAAGCAATTATTGAACAATTTCTAAATGAGGGCAAAATCGTTGTAGCTTGTACACATATTTTCCGTCCATGGCTACCTGGTGTTAATTTATTTATGCCAAAAATGATTTACAAACATTCAGATTATGAAATGCAAGTCGTAAAAAAAGATTCATTCTTCCGTGGAGTTGATATGAAGGAGCTTGCTTACCGCAAAGGCGTTTCTGGTTTCTATTCTCGTGGTTATCATCCATTAACGAATAAAAATGCTGAAGTTGTACTAGCATTTTTAGATGGCACGCCAATTACGACTATTGATCGTTCGACGACAAATGGTACAATTGTGGCACATTCAGCCCGTGACTTACTGTCATATGCAACAGGTGAAAATTCGACACAATTAATCGCTAAGCAATTTATGGAATGGCTTGGTGAAGAGCTAGAACTGTTAGCTGGAGGTAAACAAGCATGAGAAAAATAGCAACTTTATATAGCGGACATGCACCACATTTCCGTACATTCCACGAACCAAAAATTAATCAATATTTAGAGAAAATTATTTATTTACCACGCTTCCAGGAAAGTGATTTAGATGGTATTGATGTGTTGATCGTTCCTTCACAGCTACATAATAAATTATTACTTAATGCAGCACCAGCTATAATTCGTTTTGCAGATCGTGGAGGAATTGTAGTGGCATTTGGTCCTCAGCCATGGGAATGGATTCCAAATCAAAAATGGGAATCACGTCCGACAAACTTCTGGTGGTGGCTAGAACCTGGCGCAGATAGCGGTCTTCGCTTAGTAGCACCAGACTACCCATTATTCCGTGACGGTCATTTAAACATTCAAGCTTGTACATGGCACCAACACGGTGTCTTTCATTTACAAGAAGGGATGCAATCGTTAATCGATATGAAAGACGGCGGCTCGTTAATGTATGTCGATAAAGTAAGTTCAAATGGAACGTGGATTGTCACAACACTCGATCCTGACTTCCATTTTGGCTCTTATTTCATGCCTGCAACAGAGCATTTCTTAATGGGCTTCATACCTTGGCTTGCTTCAGGCGAGATATAATTCATATAAAAAACATCGGGCAAATGAATTGTCCGATGTTTTTTACTTTCTATTAATTTTCTTACCTCGGGTATATTAAAATTGCAAATATATTAGCCAAACTCA
>JBJEFO010000180.1:0-4910 GCA_051874135.1 Lysinibacillus sp. | reverse complement strand
CCATATATTAGCCATTCCCTCATACTTATTAGCCAAACCAAATTTTTCACACGATTTTAAGATTCTTTTACATAGATTGTATATATATACCGAGAATAATGCATTGAAAACTGCTTACATTAATCAAAAGGAGGGTTGAACATGACTAATTTGCAAGAAAAACTGTACCAAATGAAATTAGAAATCGCGACCGAGTTCGGTATCGAAAATTACGATGTCATCGATAAAGGTGAATTATCCGCGCGAACGAACGGTAAAATCGGTGGCGAAATGACTAAACGACTAATCGAATTAGGGAAAATGCAGTTAGCTCAAGTAACTCAACGAGAATTAGTCCCCATTATCGTAAAAAAAGAGGAAGCTATGCAAAAACAACTACTGCTTCCTTTACCTACTGAGTACAACCAAGAACCTCTCCCCTTACACTACACTTCCCCAAGCAGACCTTATTACCACTAACCTGTAGTGGCATCATAGGTCGAATATGTTTTAAAAAAGCCATCAATAATTTGATGGCTTTTCCTTTATTAAGCACGAGCATTTTTTATAAAGAACGACAACACAAGACCAATCATGGCAATAATAAGACCGAATGTAATGGAATTTTGTACTCCGTCAATCATTCCTTGTGTTGGTTCTACTGCCCCACTTGCTGTAATGGACATAATCGTCACGGCAATAGCTGTACCAATTGCACCAGCAACTTGTTGTAATGTATTCATAATTGCTGTACCGTCTGCATAAAGCTCACGTGGTAACTGATTTAAACCATTCGTTTGTGCTGGCATCATGACAAGCGAAATCCCAACAAACATAATAATATGTAGCGCTACAATTAAGTATGGCGATGTCGTAGCATCAATACCTCGCAATACGACTAAACTAATTACGACTAAAATTAACCCGACCGGCACCATTTTTGTTGGTCCGTACTTATCAAATAGATTGCCCGAAACGACCGACATAAATGCATTGACAATACCACCCGGCAGTAAAACAAGCCCCGCCATAACTGGTACTAATAATAAAACATTTTGCAAATAAATCGGTAACAGAACCATCGTCGATAAAATCGTCATCATACATATAATTAAAATAACTAACGCAATGACATACATCGGATATTTTAATACACGTAAATTTAACATTGGCTGTTCCATTTTAAGTTGACGAATTGTAAATAAAGTCAGCGCTACAAGCCCGACGCCGACACCAATCATTACTTCCGTCATAAAGAATGTACCAAGCTTGCCCGAAATACTAAAGCCGTATACAATTCCGCCAAATCCAATTGTCGATAAAATAAATGATACTATATCCAGCTTCACTGGCTGTACTTCATTGACATTACGCACAAAACGAAGACCTACGATTAATGCTAAAACTAAGAATGGTACTGAAATCCAGAAAATCCAATGCCATGTTAAACGTTCTAAGACTACCCCTGCAATAGTTGGTCCAATAGCAGGTGCAAAGACGATTACAAGACCAATTTTCCCCATCGCTGCCCCGCGCTTATTGATTGGGTAAACAAGTAAAACAACATTCATCATAAGTGGTAAAATGATGGCTGCTCCAATCGCTTGTACAATACGTCCTAACAGTAGCACTGTAAACACAGGTGCAATGGCTGCAATCAACGTTCCACTAATTGAGAAAATAAGAGACGCCGTAAATAATTGGCGCGTCGTAAAACGTTGCATTAAAAACGCCGATACAGGCACTAAAATCCCAAGCGTTAATAAGTACCCCGTCGTTAGCCACTGAATCGTAGCCGTTTCTTTTCCGAAATCTTTCCCTAGTTCTACAAAGGCCATATTTAATGCCGTTTCATTAAATAAACCAATAAATGCTGCAATTAAAAATGCCAATATAATTTTATTTCTTTGTTCATATAATTCTTCCATCGTAATTCCTTTCTTTTTCTCAAAAATGCACCTATTTAATTTAACAAACTTTAAGATGTTTGCATAGCTTTTCAAGATTACTTGCATAAAGTAACGCACTTATTCTACGATGAAAGAAAATAGTCGGATGGTGATTAAGTTGACACAGCGTATTTTAATTATTGAAGATGAGCCTCAAATTGCACGTGTGTTGCAGCTTGAACTTGAATTTGAAGGCTATGAAACAAAGGTAGCTCATACTGGAACAGATGGGCTTATTGCTTACCGTGAAGGAGTATGGGATTTAATTTTACTCGATATTATGTTACCTGAAATGAACGGGCTTGATGTGCTAAAGCGCATTCGTAAAGATGAGCGCATGACGCCAGTTATTTTATTAACGGCAAAAAGTGATGTAAAGGATAAAGTAGAAGGACTGGATTTAGGTGCAAATGATTATATTACGAAACCTTTTGAATTTGACGAATTACTTGCACGCATTCGCGCAGCACTTCGCTTCTCGAAAAACGTAACGCCTATTTCAAATGAAATAACGTTTGCCGACCTAATTGTTAATGAAGATACCCGGGATGTCACACGAGCTGGCAAATCAATAGATCTTACACCGCGCGAATACGATTTGCTTATGCACTTTATGCATCATCAAAAAATGGTCCAATCGCGTGAGCAATTGCTGAATGCTGTATGGGGCTTTGATTATTACGGCGATACAAATGTAGTAGACGTATATATTCGCTATCTTCGTCAAAAAATTGATTCCCTAGGCTCTCCACTGTTTCATACCGTTCGCGGTGTCGGCTATGTCATGAAGGAGTCGTAGGATGAGGCTTAATACAAAGGTTAATATTTTATCGACTTTATTAACGTTAATTATTTTAATCAGTAGCTATACAGCAATTTATTTTTTATTTGAAAACTTAGCGTATGACACGGAATACTCGCAGTTACAAAACCGAGCAGATGAACTCGTAGCAGCTGTCAGCGATGTCGACTCCACTGAAAATATCCAGTCATTATTTCGAGCATATATTCCGCCAAATGGTATGTTGCGTGTCGTCAATGAGCAAGATAAAACGCTCCTTCATATGCAAGCGACCTCTAGCTCTGAGAAAATTACTTATAAAATAAAACCAGGTGAGGATTTTACGATTTCGACGTGGAATGACACACCTGTAATGGCAATGGAGTATCCCCTTATTTGGCCTGATCATTCTGTTGTAACACTAGAGTTAGTGCAACCACTTCCGGATATCGCCAAAAACATGGAGCTTTTAAAGTGGATTTTAATTATGATGACACTCGCTGCAATGATTCCGATTTACTTAGCAAGCAGTGTCCTTGTACGCATTATCGTACGCCCTATTCAACGTTTAACGATGACGATGCAAAAGAACATTGAAACATCCCGCTATGAGCAAATCACGCTGCAAAATCACAGGCGAGATGAAATTGCAGAAATGACAGAAACGTATAACAAACTAATGCAGCAATTAGAAAATAACTATACGAAGCAGCAACAGTTTGTCGGCAATGCCTCCCACGAATTAAAAACGCCGCTCACTGTCATTGAAAGCTACGCGAAATTACTAGAGCGCCGCGGCTTTTCGAATGAATCGATTAATAAAGAAGCACTTGAAGCAATCATAAAGGAAACCGGTAATATGAAGCTGATGATGGAGCAAATGCTTGAACTTGCAAAGGTAAATGAGCAGCCGAAAATGGAATGGGCGACTGTTGCCATTAAGCCTCTATTAGAAGAAATTGCACAGCGGATGAAGCAAGCATATGGTACACATATAAACATAACTGGCGACAATTTATCGATTGTTTCTGACGAAGTAAAATTAAAACAACTGCTATTCATTTTTTTAGATAACGCAAAAAAATATAGTGAGCAGCCAATCGATGTGGAAATTGTGAATGGAGCTGTTGTACAAATTCGCATTACCGATTATGGAGTCGGTATCCCGCAAGACGATCTTCCGCATTTATTTGACCGCTTCTATCGTGTAGATAAAGCTCGAAATCGTCAAACAGGCGGTACCGGGCTTGGTTTATCGATCGCTAAACAGCTCGCTCAATTGCTTGCTATTAAAATCGACATGACAAGTTCTGTTGGGGTTGGAACGACTGTTACATTATCGTTTATGAAGCGAGGTGTCGGTGATGCAACATAAAATAAAAATTGTCATTACAGCATGTATCGTCTGTTTACTTGCCGTGCTATTCATAATAGCGATTCAGCATATTACAGAAGACACGTCCCTTTCTGAAAGGCAAATCGCTAGTCGTGTTGAGGCGCTCTATGGTGGCGTTGTTGATAATACGATTAAACAGGATGATGTATATTTCGTTACATTTTCTACAGCACAAGCGACGTATGAAGTTACGGTTGATGAGGTAAACGGCCGTTTTTCTAATTTAACACTCCTTTATGAACAACCGACTGTTGCACAGGACGATACGAAGGAAGAAGAGATCACTCCTGCCCCTGATGCAGAAGAGCAACCGGATTCACAGGTAGAGCCGTCCGATATGCCTACAACGGATCAAAAGCCTATTTTATTAACTGAGCAGCAAGTTATATCGATTGCATCGACACAATTTACAGGGGAAGTTGAAGATATAGACTTTGAAAACACTGCAGATGGCGGTTATTACTTAGTTGAAATCGATACAGCAGAGGAAGAAGTAACCGTCCAAATCCACGCCATTACTGGCAAAATATTATCGGTGTCATTTGACGATTAATTTTGGCTCTTTACCAAAACATGTGCTTGACCTTTAGTTAGACAAAAGATTTCGTAGCCATTCGCGCTAGCCGCCAAACCGCGTGAGCCAACTGTGTTGTCTCTCACGGTTCGTTCTGCGGCAAGCAACTGCGCGAATGGATTGATTATTGCTTTCTATCATATTAGAAGAAGTAGCTACTATTCTATCCCTTTTTTGAACATGGAGAACACAACACATTTGCATTTGCGCGGTAAACGCCGCATGAGCGTG
>JBJEFO010000179.1:0-3489 GCA_051874135.1 Lysinibacillus sp. | reverse complement strand
CCTTTAATCCGCTATTCTTGATTTTATGACGCCAATCCTCCTTATACAGATTATCAATGGTTTGATTTTCCCCTAAGACTTGATCAGCATTTACAAAAATGCCTCCATCATTCAAAATGTGAAAAACAGTTGCATAGAAAGCCCGTTTTTCTTCATCGGTCAAATGATGTATCGATAAGGAAGAAACAACAATATCATATTTTTTCTCAAAAACATACTGTGTATAATCCCCGACTATATACTCCATATTTTCATCATCTGCAAAGCGCTCTTTAGCAATTTTAAGCATATTTTCAGCTAAATCAATCAAATCAATCTTTGCCTTTGGAAATTTCTCTTTTACCAATGAGGCCATCAATCCCGTACCTGCACCGATATCCAGTACGTTCGGTGCCTCCTTAACAGACGGAAGCAATGAAATCGGAATCGCATAAAAATCATCAAAACAAGGAATTAATTTTTTTCGTAATTGATCATACTGTGCCGCATGCTCATTGAAGCTGCTTTTCACCTTACCCTTTGTCGACATACATTTTTCCCCCTCTTTGTTCTAAACCACTGAATCTTGTCGAAAACATCGACTTTCTATTTCATTAAATGCACTCTACTACTCGAAAACCAAGCTCTTCTGCTTCTTCCCTTGAAAAAGCTTGATCTAAATGCATGCAATACACTTTGTGACGCAATGCTTGCGGAATAAGCTCCGTCAATTGACGTAAGGATAAATGCACATTTCCTTCAAAATCCGCTTTACTTGTATCTTGATAGAAAAGGTCAATTTCTCCGTTTAGCATAGCTGTCTTGATTTCATCCGGAACCATATTGCAGTCTCCGCTATAATACACACTTTTCCCATCAATCTGCAGCAAATACGCAAAGCATTTCAAATGCGGGACATGTTGAACCACATACGGTTTAATAGATGTAATGCCAAGCAAATTTTTCGGCTTATATTCATCTACAATTTCTACACTATTATATTGCATTTCCGGTACGCCCACCTTCTGTAAAATAGCTTTCACATCAGCTGTTAGCGCTTGTGGTGTAATCAATGTCACCTTCACTTCACGCTTCGGCTCCATCACATTGAACGCATAACCGACCAAATCACCTAAGGACCCGACGTGATCAGCATGTAAATGTGTTTGCAATACCGTAATTTTTTTGACATCATCCAATAAGCCGTAAGCTATCATCCGGCTGAAATTCGTGCTGCCACAATCAATCAAGAATAACTCCTCTCCTTTTTTGATAAAAGCGTTGTTATTGCCTAGCTCTGTATGAAAGGCACTGCCAATTCCGATAAAATTCAACATATTCTTTCATTCTCCTTTTCTTCTGATTTTCTTATGTTTATTCTACTCATAATTAAATCAAATCTACTCTCCGTTTTCTAGGCGAACTCCGTATTCTTTTCTTGATGAACGCCGCCTCACTCGCGTTTTTTCACGTAATAAAATTAAAATAACTTCAAAAAAACGTGTAATGTTTTGTATACCGGGTATATATAAATGGCGAGATCATAAAACAACTCGTCAAAGTAACACTCAGTGGACGGTTGCTTACAAAGTATTGAGAACCATTAAGTGAAAATCCTTATCGGCTATCTCGTGTAAGTGTTCATATGACACTGATGAACAAGTAACTGAATTTGTCGATTATATGCTCAAAAAATAGGAAATTGAAACGAAAATAGACAACTCATTACAACACAATAATCCATGAAAAGGATTTAAGGGGCACTTGATATAATTGAGAAACTATTTTATACACAATTTCACTATTAACAGCCAAAAGAAGCAAAGTTCTCCTTGAAATGAGCAGTTACAGTAAATTTTAAAAAACATCTATTCTCAAAGAAAAAAGATGAAGCAAGCAACCATCCACCAAAACATAATGAAAATCAAAAAGGATGAATAACCATTGCAGGCTATTCATCCTTTTATAATGTCATAAGCATTCCAATTACTAATGAAAAATCACCAACATCTTCATACTACTTGCTGCTCTTCCGGTTTATCTTGAACAAACAAAATTCCTAATTCGTGATGTTCACCTTCATACAGCGCTCGCTGGACAAAACGAATTTGGTCGAAGACATCCAATACTTCCAGCTTACAATGTGCTCGATTTCGCTGTAAAGCTTCATACAATTGTTTTTCCGTATGCACAACGACGCCATTTACCTTCGTAATCACTTCTCCCGCTTGCAATGCCATCTTATCGGCTGGAGAGTACGGAATAACCCCTAAAATTAGCACACCATGATCCCTTTTCGTAAAATAAAAGGGCAATTGCTGCTCAGACATTTTATTCGCATACGCTACCCATTCCCGGCCAAACAAAGCAATCGCCGCTGCGGCAATGCTTAAAATCGGCAACCAAATACTCCCGATACCGATAGCCAAAACACCAAAGCCCAATGCCATAATTCGCGTGCCGCTAATCGTAATCGAATCTTTTGGCAGTTGACCTTGCACTTGCTGCGTAAAACCAATTAAAAACGGCACAAGAATCGGTGTGATGGCTACTTCCTTGCCTAAGTCGAACACAGGCCACCACTCAAACGGCGCAACCATTTCACCACCTGGTACGAAAAGAAAAAAAGGAATCATCCATAATCGTTGTGATTCATGTACACCGACTGTCATTCCACGATTAGACTGAATCAGCTTAGGTGATGTACCTTTGACCGCATTTCTTCTGATTAAAATCCCTTCCCCTACAATGAGTAAACCCATCAAGACTGCCAATGCAGGATACAAGGACTTGTCCAACTCGATAAACGGAATGGAAAGCTCAAATTCATGAATAAAAAATAGTGTAAAAATAGTCACTCCTATTATATGAGCGGGCGTTAAAAGACGGTACTGCAACGTCATGCCGATAACAATCGACAGAATACCCATCACAATAAGTGCCGCAAAAGGAATAGCCATACCCAACACGATTGTAACGACAGATAAACATAAACCAATAATAACACCTATGGAAAAGACATTTCGCAGCTCAAAATAGCCATCTTCAATACGTATTTTAAAGTCTTTACGCTCTCGTTTTACACGACGATATCCCATCACTATGCATAGAAAAAAAGAAAAGTAAAACAAAGGGTGAAGAAAGAGCTTTCCTGCAGCCGATAAAAATTCCATGACCCATTCAAATCCCACTAATGTTCACCTTCCTTTCTTAATATACTAAATATGCTAACTACTATTTTAACAAAGACTACACCCAATTCCTATGATTAAAAAGTAATTTCATCCCTCTTATCCCATCTCCAAACAAACCCGTCACACGATAGTGAATTCCTGCCGCATAACGGGTAACGTATGTATCTTACATAAGCCTATGTGCGATTTCATCAAATGACTTTTTAGTTGGTGGGGGTTTTTCTTCCCCTCACCAACCATTAGATGAACCAATCAGGTTATTACAAACACTCTTCATTTACTTCGTTAAATAGCGAAGTGCTGTTCGAAGTTGCAG
>JBJEFO010000178.1:0-15273 GCA_051874135.1 Lysinibacillus sp. | reverse complement strand
GCAGAATCCAATTATTACGTAATTAAGTGGGAGCGCTTTGATGAAGTTTGGGCCTATTATAAGGAGAAAGAATTGTAAGGAAATAATTTTCTAAAGAATAATACTATCTTTATTTCCGGAGTTTATGCTCATAGCTTAGACTCTTTTTTTTACTTTTATATGAAATTAAATATAAATAACCATATTTTAGATAGATTTTGAAGTTATTTTCATTTAAAATTAACATCATTACGTCAGTATGTTAGAACGATGAATAAGTGATTATATCTAGGTGTTTCTACAAATTTTCACCAAAAATAAACATAACATAGAAATAACAAAAAGGTAGGTAAAGTGATGACAGTAAAAACAAATATGGAATGGATTGAAGCGGCTAGCTATGAAGAAATGAGCAAGATTGCTGCAGCTATTTTTAAGACGCAATTACAACAAAACAAACAAAGCGTATTTGGTATGGCAACAGGTGGCACACCAGAGGGCTTCTATAAAGAACTAGTAGCAAGTTTTAAAACAGGGGAAATTTCATTTGCTGAAGCGAAGTCATTTAACTTAGATGAGTATGTTGGGATAGCACCTGAAAATAAAGTGAGCTATCACTATTACATGGATCATCATTTATTTAATCATATTGATATGAAGCGTGAAAATATTCATGTACCAACTGGGAATACAGCGGATCTTGAAAAATCGGCAGCTAACTATGATGCAGCAATTGAGGCAGCTGGTGGAATTGACGTTCAGTTATTAGGTATCGGTGTAAACGGTCATATTGGTTTCAATGAACCAGGTGCTTCATTTGAAGCGGGTACAAATATTGTTGAACTAACACAATCAACTCGTGAAGCAAACAAAATTTACTTCGATAAATTAGAAGATGTACCGACACATGCAATCACAATGGGCATTGGAACAATTATGCAATCGAAAAAGGTTGTATTACTAATCTCTGGTGCTTCAAAACAAGAAGCATTCGATCGATTACGTTCAGGCGAAGTAACAGAAGATTTCCCAGCAAGTGCATTACACAATCATGATAATGTCGTTGTCATTTATACAGGTGTAAAATAATTTGAAAGCAGGTCGCTCATTAGCGAACCTGCTCTTTTACTTTTTATTTGCTAGTATAACGCCACAGATGACGGCTAGACCGCCGATTACTTGTGTAATGAGTAAATCTTCACCTAAGAATAAAACAGCGAAAATCGCAGCGAATAGCGGTATAAAATTAAGATAAATACTGGCCTTATTTGCCCCGAGTGCAACGACGCCATTATTCCAACTTAAAAAGGCGACAATTGAGGCAATAATCCCTACATAAAAAATTGCACCAATTGTACTTGGAGACCAGACAATTTCTACAGATGTTGTCATTAATTCATAAATCGTAAACGGCAATAGCATAATAGCACCTAATGCTATTGTTACTAAAAATGTTGAATAGCCTGGTAAGCGTCCGGCGTATTGTTTTACAAGGAGCGAGTATACACCCCAGCAAAAAACAGCAATGAGGACAATTAAATCCCCTTTATTAAATGAAAATGACAGTAACATTTCAAGCGATCCTTTTGATAAAATGAATGCTACTCCTGCCAATGAAAGAGCTGTACCGATTAGTTGGAACTTTGATAAACGCTCCTTTAAAAAGATAAATGATAATATGTATATAATAATTGGCGTTGATGAATTCATTAAAGATGCATTAATCGACGTTGTATAATATACACCGATATAAACGAGCGTGTTAAAGCATGCAACACCGGTTATTGCCATCACAATGACAGCAGGCCAATTTTCTTTTATCATATGCCATTCGCGCTTCACTCGGCTATAAGCAATTGGTAAGAATACAATAAAAGCGACACACCAGCGTAAGAAAGCAAGTGTGATGGGTGGAATATCACCTGCAACGGCTCGTCCAATGACAAAGTTGCCTCCCCAAAGCAACGTGGCTAATACAAGCAAAAGCTGTGGAGGGTATTTCATAAGAAAGCTCCTTTATAACATTATTTTGAAAACTTAAATATAATTATAGGGACATAATGTTAAATATTGCAATGTGTTTCCTATGGTAAAATGGCAACAATGACAAGAAAGGGGAACGAACAATGAAAATACGCCCAAATAGAATTAAAAGAGGCGATACAGTTGGACTCGTAGCGCTTAGCAGTCCATTAAAGATGGAGCAGCTAAAAGCAAAAATAGATTTTATTGAATCGATGGGTCTTCATTATAAGCTTGGACAGACGATTGGAATGCCTGAGGGAATGCTAGCAGGAACGGATGAGGAACGGTTAGAAGATTTTCATACGATGATACAAGATCCAGAAATAAAAGCTATTTTCTGTGTGCGTGGAGGATACGGCATAGCGCGCATCGCGGATAAAATTGATTATCAACTTATTGAGGAAAATCCAAAAATTATTTGGGGCTTTTCCGATGTCACGTATTTACATACAACGGTCAATGAATTTTCGGATGTCGTAACATTTCATGGACCAATGTTGTCGAATGGATCTGATCCACTAGATGCGCTATCGGCAAAAATGTTCCAGCAATTATTTACGCCGATTGAAATTCAATATAGTGAGATGATAAGCCCACTTGAAACGTTAGCAGGTGGTGTAGTACGTGGTGAGATAACAGGAGGCAACCTGAACAGATTAGTCAGTACACTAGGTACGAAGTTTGAGTTTGATGCACGGGAGAAGATTATACTACTAGAAGATATAGATGAATCATTAGGGAGAATCGATGGTCTGATGAATCAGCTTCGCCTAGCACGTAAATTAGAGCAAGCTGCAGGGTTTGTAATCGGTAGTTTTACGAAGTTATCTGACGGAGAAACATATGAGCAAGTGCTTGATATTATGCGGGAATATTTAGCACCACTACAAAAGCCGGTAGTTGCCGGATTTAAAATTGGTCATTGTAAGCCGAATATCGGTATACCGCTGGGGGTTGATGCGATTTTAGATGCTGATGAAAAAGTACTGCGTATTTTACCCGGTGTACAGTAAAAGTAAGGGCGTGACTGCAAAATGCGGTCACGCCCTCTTTGCTACGAGTGTTAAAATGATCTAAGTTCCTTAAAGGGTAGCCTTTAGCAATAGTTGGTTATTTGTTAAAGGTAACAAAGTAAAAGGTAATTGGTCATCGGTTTGCATATAGCAACCAGTTGTAATTGATATGCAAAAAAGCATGGACACTCGCAACAAACTCGGTTTGGAGTCTCACCGCCCCGAGATTAGAAATATTTAGAATCGTCAAAGGTAATTTGAACTTGATAGTTTTTTGCGTTAATCGCGTTAGATAGGCGGTGTGCGGATTTTTCTAGCTCATTCGCTTTTTCACGATAGTCATTTGGCTCGTATAATGCGACGCGGTAAAAAGTTGTCTCGCCAGAACTATGGAAAAATGATTCTTTTTCAGACGTACCTAGTTCTTTATAGAGCGATGTTTGAGCACGTAATTGGATAGCTAGTTCAATCGCTTCTACTAGCGTGTATTGTTGTCCTTCAAAGGAAATCGTATTTTGAACGTTTGCTTCATAAATGAGGCGATCAAGAAGACGTGCATCATTTCTTACATCTTGTAGTTCCGTATCGATTTGTTGCAATGTACGTTCGGGCATTTTTGGTTCTTCGCCTTTTTCTACAATAGTATGTGATACACTACGAATTTCGGATATTAGTTCTTGTGTCTTTTTATTTAAAATAGATTTTAGTTTAACTGCTTCTGCTAATGAAATCATCAAATCGCTCCTTATAGAGAAGTGTGTAGCTGATTGGCAGAAAGTACAGCAATTGTGTAGTCGCCACCATTCACTTGTGTAAACATATTACCAGAAGATGTAAGTAGCTGTCTCGCTTGTGCCTCATCAATGGAAGGGCGTAAATAGAAAATGTGAATAGCTTGTGTCGTTTCTTCCGTCGTTGCTGTACGAATTGAATCAACAAAAGGACTGCCGAATGCTCCTAGCTCATCACGGGCATATACAATGTTTTTTAAAGCATTGTAGCGGCCGTTTAACCCTTCATACCCTGTTTGGTCATCACCTAATGCAATGACAATGTCTCCTTGTAGTTTTTCCATATCATATATTCCTACAGGTGTTTCATATTGAAGAGAGAAAAAATTATTTAAATCAACTGCTGAATGAAGTGGCGTTAAGTAATTTTGTTTTGCAATTCTTCGCATTAAGCTTTCTGCAGAGTGGCGATAACGATTTGGGTCTGCCCCGAGCGTTTTCCACAATGTGCGCCATTCTTGAATACCGGGTCGTTCTGTTACAGGTGTGTCCTGCATTTCAAAAAATAAATTGTCCTGATAAAGTTGCATGCGGCCTTTAATCATTTGAGGAGAGTCTGACACAGTAATTTTGGTATAATGGATAATGCCGATTTTAAAGTCAGGCATTTTTTCGATAAGGGATGAATCGAGTGAAATATTCATTGGGTCACCTCGGAAGTTTGTATAGTGAAATTAATTGTATCATAAGGAAGGTGAGGAAATGCATATAGCAGAACTACAACAACAGTTAATTGAATACGCGAAATCAATCGGTGTAGATAAAATTGGCTTTACGACTGCCTCGCCATTTCATGAATTAAAAAATAGATTGCGTCGTCAGCAAGAACTTAATTTTCAATCGGGCTTTGAAGAGTCAGATGTAGCGCTTCGAACAGAGCCGTTGCGACTACTTGATGGTGCCGAAAGTATTATTGCAATCGCCATCGCGTATCCGTCAAAAATGAAAGATGTACCGATCGGGAAAAAAGGTGAACGCCGCGGGATTTTTTGCCGTGCTTCATGGGGCGTAGATTATCACGTTGCTGTTCGTGAACGCCTGCAAAAAATCGAACAATGGTTAGTCGAGCGTGTACCTGACGTACGGATCAAATCGATGGTTGATACAGGGGAGTTAGTAGACCGAGCTGTTGCAGAGCGTGCTGGCATCGGCTGGAACGGCAAAAACTGTTCGATTATTACACCGGAATTCGGTTCGTATGTGTATTTAGGCGAGCTCATTACGAACATTCCGTTTATTCCAGATACACCGATAGAAAATGAGTGTGGAGACTGTACACTTTGTTTAGACGTTTGTCCGACAGGCGCTATCGTGGAGGCAGGGCAATTAAATTCGCAACGTTGTATTGCGTATTTAACGCAAACAAAAGGATTTTTACCGGATGAATTCCGCAGTAAAATCGGTAATCGTTTGTATGGCTGTGATACGTGCCAAACAGTGTGCCCGAAAAATAAAGGAAAGGCAAATTGGATTCATGAGGAATTCATGCCGGACCCTGAAATTGCAAAGCCGTTACTGACACCGATGTTATCGATTTCAAATAAACAATTTAAAGCAAAGTTCGGTCACGTATCTGGCGCTTGGCGCGGTAAGAAGCCAATTCAGCGAAATGCGATATTAGCGTTAGCTCATTTTAAAGAGGAAGCGGCTGTCCCTGATTTAATCGATGTACTGAAAAAGGATGAGCGTCCAGTTATCCGAGGAACTGCTGCGTGGGCACTTGGAAAAATTGGTGGAACGGAAGCTAAGCAAGCATTACAAAGTGCGATGAAGCGTGAAACAGATGCTGAAGTGCTGGAGGAAATACAAAAAGGATTAGCATTAATATAAGAAAGAGGTCTTTACATTGCCATTACATGTTGTATTATATCAACCAGAAATCCCTGCTAATACAGGAAACATTGCGCGTACGTGCGCGGGAACAAATACAAGCTTACATTTAATTCGTCCACTTGGCTTTTCAACAGACGATAAAATGCTAAAGCGTGCTGGGCTAGACTACTGGGAACATGTAAATGTTGTATACCATGATTCCCTTGAAGATTTTATCGAGTATTCAAAGAATGGTGATGTTTATTTAATTGAAACATATAGTGATGAGCCATTTACAACGCACGATTTTAGTGACAAAGAGCGCGATATTTATTTTATGTTCGGAAAAGAGACAACAGGTCTTCCGAAAGACTTTGCGTACGAGCGTCGTGATATGTGCTTACGTATCCCACAAAGTGACCATGTACGTTCATTAAACTTATCGAACACAGCAGCGATTGTGATTTATGAAGCATTAAGACAGCAAGGATATCCAGGATTAAAATAGACTATGAAAAACGCCATTCATCGCATTTAGATGAATGGCGTTTAAGTTTTTAGGATGGATTTATCGGATAAGACTCATAATCCTCACTATAAAATGAACCCATTGAATGAGGATTTTCGTAAGCAATTAAAATGACACCAAGTTTCTTTTCTAACTCAGTAATTTCTGCTAACGTATCGCTCGTTAGCTGTGCAAATTTACTGTCCTCCAAAATGTCACATCCTTTCTTTAAAAATAGGATGAACTTTTGAGGTAATATTATTCGCCTTCAACTGTGAAAATAATACGAATGCCGTTAGGATCAACAGTTGAGAATAGTTGTTTACTACCGTATGCAGGTGCTTCTTCATATTGTTCGACAGTTGCACCAGCTGTTTGTAATTTTTCTTTAACCGTTTGTGCGTATGTTTCGTCCTTTAATACGATTGTGAATGATTTTAAGCCGACTGCATTTTCAGGAAGCGCAGGTCGACCTGCGCTATGCCACGTGTTTAAACCGATATGATGATGGTAATTTCCTGTTGAAATAAACAAAGCTTGCCCGCCGTATTCACATACAATCTTAAAATCTAGTACATTTGTATAAAAGGCTGCTGTTTGCGCTAAATCACTTACTGATAAGTGCATATGTCCCATTACTGTGCCTTCAGGTAGGCCACTCCATGTACCGTCTGCTTGTGCTAAAATAGCTTGGAAGTTTAATTGTTCTGTGACCATATGTACTTGACCTTCGCCATTCCAAGTCCATTCAGTTTCCGGTCGATCAATATAAATTTCGATACCATTGCCATCTGGGTCATTCAGGTAAAGAGCTTCACTTACATCATGATCTGCTGCCCCTAAACGCGTGTTTGTTTGAATAAAATGTTGAATAATGTTTCCTAAGTCCGTGCGTGTTGGTAATAGTAATGCTAAATGGTAAAGCCCTGTAAAGCCTTGTTGTGAAACGGCATCTTGCACTTCGATTAAAGAAATAAGACTTGTTTTTCCATCTACCGTTAAATAGGCTGTATTAGCTGTTTGTTCAAGTATTTGAAAGCCAATAATCGTTGTATAAAATTCGATTGAACGCTCTAAATTCGATACTTTTAGCTGTACATGTGATGTATATAAATTCGGTTTTTTATGAAAATATGTTGCCATAATATAAGCACCTCTCAATGATTATTTTTTAACACTTACTTACTTTATGTAACTAATATTATTTGAATCGATGAATAAAGTCAAGCTAAAAAAAGACGACCGTTTTATCAACGATCGTCTTTTTATTTGCCTAGGCTAAAGATTAATTTTCTTTTGAAAAAGGTTTACCTTCATAGCCAGCTGTGAAAATTGCTACTAAGAATGAAACACATACACCCAGAACTAATAATAATCTCATGGAAGTACCCTCCTCATGTAATAAAAAAATCTCTCCTATAAGTATATATTATATACCAAAACTTTACTATTAATATTTTGTGGCGGAAATGGTTCAAAACATTAACAGCGGTAATAATAAAAATAGGAGGAATGATAATGAAAAAAGATAATGAAAAAATTTTGAACGGTTATATGACAAATAATATGGAAGATGTCATCTTTCTCGGGAAGCAAATGGAGAATATGCGAGATGGTAAGCAACTTGACGAAGATGAGCGTAGTCCAGATCCAAAACAATTTGATGAAGGCGACTATACGAATAACTAGAAAGTAGCGCTGTTAAAAATGTACTCCTATTATTGATATCCTGTTCAATAAATGAATTGTCCCATTATTTTGTGAAGAAAATGGTACAAATCACAGGAAGCGGGAATATCATATAATAGGAGGGGATTTATATGCATAATGAACCGCTTGTAAATGGCTATATGGCAAATACGATGAAAGAAATTATTATGCTCGGAAAAGAAATGGAGCACATTAAAGAGAAGCACAAAGAGGACAGTCGAAAACCCGATCCAGAGCAGTTTGATGAAGTAGAATAACAACGGAGAAGGGTATCATGTGAATCAGTTAATGTAAAAACATCCACTTACGTTCAATCTTTTGACGTAAGTGGATGTTTTTCTATTTAATGTGGTAAAAATACAAGTTGAATAATAAACAGTACAGCGAATACATAAAGCAGAGGGTGTACTGTACGTGCTTGCCCTTTTACTACTTTCATTAATGGATACGAAATAAAGCCTAATGCAATACCAGTTGCGATACTAGATGTAAGTGGCATTGCTAAAATAACTAAAAATGCAGGGAATGCTTCGTCGAATTTTTCCCATTCAATATTTTTCACAGAGCCAATCATTAAGCTACCTACAATAATTAACGCTGGAGACGTAATCGCTGCAACATTTGATAAAGAAGAAACTAATGGGCCGAAAAATGAAGCAATCATAAATAGTACAGCAACTGTTAATGATGTTAAACCTGTACGTCCTCCTGCTGCAACTCCGGCTGAAGATTCAATAAAGGCAGTTGTTGGGCTTGTCCCAAACATTGCCCCTGCTGTTGATGCAACTGAATCAGCAAGAAGGGCATGACGAGCTTTCGGTAACTTATCGTCTTTCATTAAACCGGCCTGCTTTGCAACACCAATCATTGTCCCAGTCGTATCAAATAGTGTTACTAAAATAAACGAGAACACTACGCCATATAAACCATATGAAATGACATCACCAATTGCAGCAATTGGATTCCATACGAGAATGCCTTCAGGAAGATGTGGCATCGCAAAGACTTTTTCTATTTTAAGCTGTCCTGTAAAAATCGCGACGATTGAAGTGGCAAGCATTCCAATAAACAATGCTCCATTGACATTTAGCGTCATTAAAATGACTGTGACCGCTAAGCCGAATAATGTTAATAAAACAGGTGGGCTTGCTAAATCCCCTAAACCGACTAAGTTTGATTCATTTGCAACAACAATGCCAGACATACGAAGACCAATAAACGCAATGAAAAGACCAATCCCAGCTGTAATCGCTAATTTTAAATTGTTAGGAATGGAAGTAATCAGCTTTTCACGAAAAGGCGTTAAACTTAAAATGATAAAAATAATCCCAGCTACAAATACAGCAGCAAATGCTGTCATATAGTCAATTGCACCGTTAGAACCGACAACGACAGTGTAAGTAAAGTATGCATTTAACCCCATACCAGGCGCAATAGCAATCGGATAGTTAGCCATTAATGCCATCCATAAAGTACCGATAATAGCAGATAAAATCGTTGCCATAAATACTTGATCAATCGGAATACCGGCATCTGCTAATATAATTGGGTTTACAACAACGATATAAGCCATCGTTAAGAACGTTGTTAAACCAGCTAACATTTCTGTTTTAATCGTTGTATTATTTTCTTGAAGTCGAAACATCAAGGAAGCCTCCTTAAACACGAACATTTTTCACAACGTTTTATATAATATTCGTTTTTTGGGTGAAATGCAATTGTTTTTATTAAAATTTTGCCCATAGATTAAAATTGTTATAATAGAAATAGTAAAAAATAAGGAGTGGTTTAATATGAATTTACAATCAACAAGAACATTAGCAAATGGTGTAGAAATGCCGATTTTTGGACTTGGTGTATATAAAATGACAGACCCACAAGAGACAATTGAAGCAATTACAAAGGCGCTACAAGTCGGTTATCGTGCTATTGATACGGCATCACTTTATTACAATGAGGAGCAAGTCGGAGAAGCGATTCGCCATTCAGGTGTAGCACGTGAAAATCTATTTGTAACGACGAAGGTATGGAACAGTGACCAAGGCTATGACAATACATTAAAAGCATTTGAAACATCATTAAAGAAATTAAATATGGATTATGTTGACCTTTACTTAACGCATTGGCCAGTAGAAGGAAAATATCTTGATACTTACCGTGCCATTGAGCGTTTGTATGAAGAAAAACTCATTCGCGTGCCAGGTGTATCCAATCATCATGCACATCATTTAGAGCAAATATTACGCAGTGCAAATACACCGCCAATGGTTAATCAAGTAGAAGTGCACCCATACCTATCTCAAGAGCCGCTTCGTGCATTTTGTCGTGAACATCATATCGCGGTAACGGCATGGTCACCGTTAGGACGAGGTGGCGTTTTACAAGATGAAACGATTATAAAAATTGCTGAAAAATACGGTAAATCTGCTGCACAAGTCGTTTTACGCTGGCATTTACAACATAATATTATGGTCATTCCAAAATCAGTGACGCCATCTCGCATTGAGGAAAACGCGAACATTTTTGATTTTGTTCTTTCAAATGAAGATATGGCAGTAATAGATAGTTTAAACCGTAATCAACGCTTCGGAAAAGATCCGGATAACTTCCATTTTGATTTTTAATTCGCCTCTCGAAATTTAATTGAATTTTATTTATAATATTTTTGTAATAAGAAAAGGGAGGGGTTTATATGACAATTGCTAAAACGATTACATTGGCGAACGGTGTAGAGATGCCGCGTATTGGTTACGGTGTATTCCGTATGAAGGAGCATGATGTAGCGTATAACGGTGTGACAGAAGCATTAAAGGCGGGTTATCGTGCAATCGATACTGCTGCGATTTATGAAAACGAGGAAGCAGTAGGTGCTGCGATTAAGGATTCTGGTATTCCACGTGAAGAAATTTTTGTGACAACGAAAGTATGGAATTCTGATCAAGGTTTTGACAATACATTACGTGCATTCGAAACATCGCTCAAAAAATTAGGTTTAGACTATGTAGATTTATATTTAACACACTGGCCAAAGCCAACTTTAGTTGAAACATATAAGGCAATTGAACGCTTATACGAAGAGAAATTAATCCGCGTACCTGGTGTATCGAATCACCATCAGCATCACTTAGAAGAAATATTTGCAGTGGCAAACGTGAAACCTATGGTGAATCAATTTGAGTGTCACCCTTCATTATCTCAAGATAGCTTACGTGCTTTCTGCGCACAGCACAATATTGCAGTAACAGCATGGGCACCGCTCGGGACAGGTATTGTCTTCACACATCCGGTGGTGAAACAGTTAGCTGAAAAATACGGAAAAACAGTCGCTCAAATTGTGCTTCGTTGGCATTTAGAAATTGGCAATATTGCTATTCCAAAATCAGTAACACCAGAGCGCATTAAGGAAAACTTAGATGTATTTGATTTCAGCTTAGCGACAGATGAAGTAGCAGCAATTACAGCATTAAATACATTCCACCGCACAGGTGCAGACCCAGATAATTTTGATTTTTAGAAGAGAAATCGCGGGTAACTAGAAAAAAGAAGCGTCCCTACTTTAAGGGCGCTTCTTTTTTACGTGTATTATTTATCCTTCACCGTAATTAGTTCATTTATAAACGGATGATTAAACTCCAATTGAATGGCGTGTAATTCGTAATCGCCACTTGCGGTTTGTCTTGCATTGTACATCGTGTCACCTACAATTGGATGGCCGATATGTGCCATGTGAACGCGGATTTGGTGCGTACGCCCTGTTTCTAGCACTAAGTGAACTACACATGTGCCTTTGAAGCGTTTGACTACTTCATAGTGTGTAACGGCGTGCTGTCCGGAAGGTGAAACGACGCGGCGCGTGTTATGATGACGGTCTTTTCCGATTGGTTCATTAATCGTACCGCTTTCTGAGCGAATATTGCCTTGCACCTCTGCCTCGTACGTACGAATAATAGATTTCTCCTCAATCATACGGTCAAAAACAGATTTAGCAATCGGATGCTTTGCGACAAGCAGTAAACCTTTTGTTCCTTGATCGAGACGATGAACGTGTTCTGCATACTTGCCGCCGTTTGCTTGAATATGTGCCATTACATGATTCATACAAGTATTCGTATCCGTTGCCTCGTTCGGGTGTGTTGCCATTCCTTTAGGCTTTGACACGATTAAGCAATGCTCATCTTCATAACGAATATGGACGTTGCATGTAGGTGTCGGTTTGTAGCTTGATGCTGGCATTTCAAAGGTAAATGTTAGCATTGTTCCTTTAGGAAGTGGCTCCTTCCAATCTACCGGTTCGCCGTCTTTTGTAATTGCTTTTGCCATGCGTAGCTCGTGGACTTGTTTTTTCCCAAGACGCCACTCATTGCGTAATAATTGTTCGACTGTTTCGCCATCACGGACGATTTCATATTGAAACATATATATTTTCCCTCCAAAAAAGAAAGTACCCTTGAACTGAAGGGTACCCATGACTCATTATTTTCCTACACCTGCAAAAAATTGACGAACTGTCTCTTCATCCGCAGCACCGTATAAACGTGTCACCTCTTCACCGTTTTCAAAGTAAATTAATGTTGGTGTTCCTTCTAGGTTATACGTCGTACCGGCATTGCCGTATTCTAAAACATTTAATTGGTCGATTTGAATGTCTTCTTGTTCAGCAACGGCCATTAATGTCGGTGTGAACTGCATACAATAGCCACACAGTGGGCTGAACATATAAGCAAACACACCTTCACCAGACTCAATTTTTGCTTGTAAATCATCTGGTAAAATGATGTTTTGGTAGTTTTCATCATCTAGTAAATCAATTGTAGCCTGTTGCAAATTATCCGTATCGTACGGGTTATCCTTCATTTTATCAGAATTAGACATATTTGTTAGCACAATGACAGCAACGAATAATAACACAACAGCCGCCCCAATAATTCCTAATTTCTTCAACTTATTTTTCCTCCTTTAAAACCTTTAGCATATAAAAGCTTACAACTGCAATCATAACAAATGCCGTTAATGCGAGGAAAGGAATTGTAATAAATCCTAACCAATTAATATAAAAACCTGTACAAGAAACTTGTCCGCAGGCAGGCGCTGATTCTTGTAAAAACGGAATTTTTTGAATGCCATAATGATAAAGGGAAATAGACCCACCAATAATAGCAAAGACCGCCGTTGTTAAAGCAATACGTGCATTTTTTTGTATGTATGCCACCGCTGAGATTATAACGAGTGGATACATAAGAATTCGCTGATACCAGCACATTTCACATGGGATAAATCCTTTTACTTCTGAAAAATACAGAGATCCCAATGTTGCTACGAGCGATATCGAGAAAATAGCGAGCAAACCATTTTCGAGTTTTTTATTCATAAATAAAACCTCTATCATTATTTTTTAATTCTTTATTGATTATAGAGCCTCAAATTACAGATGTAAATTCTTTCGATTTAAGGATATTTTTTTAGGTATATAGGTAGAAGATTTGTGAAATAAGGGTGAAGTATTCAAGAAAGTGCTCAATCTGCGGAAAATCTAAATAAAATAGCGAAAGAACTCGAGGTTGGGGTAAAAGTTTTTCTATTATAACAACGGGCGTGCTGTCATTTGCGGCACGCTCTTTCTTATGGTATAGATGAAATAACCTGGGAAAAGAAGGTGAAGAGATGAATGATCATTCGAATATTACGATTTTAAAAGAAATAGCCGAACTGTTAAATGAAGAAACAGAAATGATTCCAATGCTAAAAGGTGCATTACATAAATTTTTAAGCGGAACAAAGTTTGATACAGGTTGGATTTTTTTTATTAATGAAAAAGGAAAGGCAGAGCTTGTAGCACATGAAAATTTACCTGAAGCGTTGGCGTTTAATAACTGTGATTATTTAAAACATGGCGGCTGTTGGTGTGTATCCCGTTATCGTAAAGGACAATTAAAGCGTGCATCGAATATTATTGAATGTCAGCGGATTGAAAGTGCAATCGAGGCGGAGATTGGTGACCCAGAAGGTATTACGCATCATGCAACAGTCCCGCTACAATCAGGCCAAGAAAAGTTTGGTATTTTAAATGTTGCATCGAAAAACACGCTCAGCTTTTCACAAGAGGACTTGGATTTATTAGAATCTGTAGCATTTCAAGTAGGCTCAGCGATTAAACGGATTTTACTCGTCAATGAGCAACAAGAAATTGCCCTTGTTCAAGAACGAAATCGACTAGCTCGTGATTTGCATGATTCAGTCAATCAACTGTTGTTTTCTGTTACGTTAACATCGCGCGCCGGTGTAGAAATGACGGATGATCTTCAAATAAAGGAAACGTTTAAAGAAATTCAAAATTTAACGCAAGAAGCATTAAATGAAATGCGGGCACTCATTTGGCAGCTTCGTCCACGTGGTTTAGAAAGTGGTTTAATAGAGGCTATTAAAAGTTATGCGGAAATGCTCGGCTTAAAGTTAGACGTAAATGTTTCAGGGGTGCTACAGTTTCCATCTCGTGTGGAAGAAGCGTTATTCCGTATGGCACAAGAAGCACTTAACAATGTTCGACGACACGCAGGTGTAAAAAAAGCTGAGCTTTTCGTGACAGTTACGTCAACAGATGTGCTACTTGTCATAAAAGATGAGGGGCGTGGCTTTGTCATTGACAACGATGTTGCATTACTATCGTTTGGGCTACAGTCCATTCGAGATCGGGCAATAGCGGTTGGGGGTACAGCTGATTGGGTGAGTGAACTCGGTAAAGGTACGGAATTATTAATACGTTTGCCATATTAGGAGGGGGATTCGATGATACGAGTATTAATTGCAGATGATCATCATGTTGTGCGTCGGGGGTTATTATTTTTTTTAAAAACGCAAAAAGATATAGAAGTTGTAGGCGAAGCGAAAAACGGAAAAGAAGCAGTTGAACTAGTTGAAAGCTTAAAGCCGGATATCGTTTTGATGGATCTAGTCATGCCTGAAATGGACGGAATCCAGGCGACGAAAAAAATTAAGAAACAATGGCCAACAATACAAGTATTAATGCTAACAAGTTTTTCGGATAAGGATCATGTATTACCTGCAATTGAGGCAGGAGCATCAGGGTATCAGTTAAAAGATATCGAGCCAGATGAATTAGTTGAATCGATTCGCACGATTATGCGTGGTGAACATACAATTCATCCAGAAGCGACGACACAGTTAGAGGAAGGACTACGTGAAGAACAAAATTTGCCACACGTATTAAATCCATTAACACCGCGTGAACAAGATGTATTAGCAGAATTGACAAAAGGAAAAAGTAATCGTGAAATTGCCTCTTCCTTATTTGTAACGGAAAAAACTGTGAAAACACACATCTCAAATATTTTCACTAAACTTGAAGTACAGGACCGTACACAAGCAGCACTGTATGCGGTCAAACATGGGTTAACAGAAGGAAGCGGACAGCAGTAAT
>JBJEFO010000177.1:3602-15335 GCA_051874135.1 Lysinibacillus sp. | reverse complement strand
TCGTACTATTTCATTTCATTGACATGTCGCTTGAAGAAGTAAGTATGACATTGAAATTACCGGCAAATACAGTGAAAACGAGACTTCGCAGAGCGCGGCAAATGATTGGTTTATCTCTACAGGAAGGGGATGAAACATATGGACCCAATACGTAAAGCAATGGAAGAAGTTTATCAAGAAGGCACGTTTTCAAATGAACGCAAAAAAGAAACGATAAAATTGACGCAGAAAAAGAAACGTGATTGGTGGATACCAACAGTCGCAACAGCTTTTACGTTACTATTTGTTATATGTCTGTTATTTATTATACAGCCGGTAGATGAACAAATTTCTATGAGCACCGAACAAGCTCCAAAACAACTAGAAACGGTTTATATGGAGCGTTTTAATCAAGCTTTTCATGTATCGACTGAAGATGAACGTACGAATTATTTATCAGAAAGCGATTGGTTAATACAGAGAGCAATCGAAAGTGGTAATAGTACATTTTACAATACACCAACATTAACTGCGGTTGAACGAGAAAACTTGGCGTCCATATTACATTATCTTTACTTATGGCGGCTTGAATATGGAATAAAGGAAATACCGATAGAACCTCTATCTAGCTTTGAGGAAATAAGGAAATCTGCTGATGTGTATGTTAACGTATTGGGCGATTATTTCGAGAATAGGCCTTATATATCGGCAGAGGAAGAAAAAAGAAATATACTTCTATCTAGTTTTGGTTCGATGACACAAGAAAGTAAAATAGGAATAATTATTTTAATCATCGCATTTATAGGTCTGTTTATCCTTAATGTGAGAAATAAAAGAAATATACTATTTAAAGCGATTCCCATTATTTTAATTGCTCTATGTGTTGTTCCGATGATAATGCCGACTACAGAAAAATATGGCTATGATGAAACATCGATTATGAAAGCGGTAATGGAAGATGAACAGTTGGCTGGTGCAACATTAACGTATGCAGCTACTTTCGGTAATAATCGATATGCATTAATCCGAACGGCTGAGGGGATTAATTATTTAGCGAGTTTTAACAAAGAGGACTATGGATATGTGTTGCGTGGAACGATATGGGGCAAACATACCGTCATGATGGAGCCTGATATTGAATGGAATCGATATGTAATTGGATTACATGAGGGACATGAAATAGCACGCATTGATTTAATTGGAGAGGAAGCAAGTAAAGGGGAAGTGATTCCAGTTAATGTAGAAGTAGGGGAAGCCATCATTCGAGCGGTAGTCATGCCAAATGAATTTAAATCATTCAGCTTAGAATACTTTAATGAGAACGGTGAAAGAATGCATTAAAATACTTAAAGCGACTTGCCGTTTGTTTGGCAAGTCGCTTGTTTAATTGGGAAACCGCTGATAAAATCTCAAAATCGCTGATATATCAATGAAAACCGCTGATAAACGAACCGAACCCCCGCACTCCACAACCTAGCAGCTAGCTCCCGCGCTCATTCCTGCGATGCGGCCTGTCACAAGTGCGGATGTAATGTTATAGCCACCTGTGTAGCCGTGGATGTCTAAAATTTCACCGCAGAAGTATAATCCTGGTTTTATTTTAGACGCCATCGTTTTAGGGTCGATTTCTTTCACCGAAACGCCGCCACCTGTCACGAAAGCTTTGTCGAGTGATTGCGTACCATGAACATCCATCGTAAAGCTAACTAGCTCATGTGAGAGCGCGCGAATCTTTTCTTGTGATAATTCAATCCCTGTAAGTGAAGGATCGATGCCAGCGCGGGCTAATAAAAACAATAGCCAACGTTCTGGCACTAAAGATTTCCATAAGTTTTTAACCGCTTTTTTCGGTTCTGCTTTAATGGATTTATTCAACATTTGCACACATGTTTCTTCATTATAATCTACTAGAGATTGGATGCGGATTTGCACTGGTGCGCCGCCGTTTTTCTTTATCTCCTTCACAACAAATTGACTGCAACGTAAAATAGCAGGTCCACTCAAGCCGAAATGCGTAAATAGCATGTCCATTTGATGTGTAATGATTGGTTTTCCTTTTTTATTTAAAACAGATACAGCGACATCACGTAAAGCGAGGCCCTGTAATTCACGAGATTGGATAAACGGCTCTTTAGACGTAACTGGTACTTCCGTTGGATATAACTCTGTTACTGTATGACCAGCACGCTCTGCCCATGGGTAGCCATCGCCTGTCGAACCTGTTTGTGGTACAGCTTTCCCACCAACTGCCACAACAACTGCTTTTGCACGTAACTCTGTACCATCAGTTAGACGAACACCATAAATTTTTTCATCATCCATTAATAGCTTGCTCACAGCGGTATTTAAGCGAACGTCTACTTTTAAGCGTTTCATTTCGTTAATGAGTGCATCGACAACGTCTTGTGCACGATTCGACACAGGAAACATACGACCGTGATCTTCTTCTTTTAGCTTGACGCCAAGGCCTTCAAAAAATTCTATAATGTTCTCGTTATTATAAATAGTAAATGGACTATATAAGAAGCGGCCATTTCCTGGAATGTGTTTAACAATTTCTTCAACGGATAGGCGATTTGTCACATTACAGCGCCCGCCTCCAGAAATTGCTAGTTTTTTGCCGACCTTGCTACCTTTTTCAAGCAATACGACTTTTTTTTGTTGTTCAGCAGCGGCAATTGCAGCCATTAAACCGGCGGGACCCCCACCGATTACTATTACGTCTATCATATATATAGCTCACTTTCTTTTTCGATTTGCGTACCCACTATTATACACGAATTAAAGAAATCAATTGAGTAAATGTCATTTGACATGTAAACTAACAGATGGATTGTTTTTTTTATGGATAGATTAGTCTAAAAGGTATGTCCATAAAAGTAAGGCATCATCTTGACCAGTTTTGTCGAAATGTGTCTCTCTAAAAATGAAAACTTCATATAGATTGGAAGGGTTTTATGTCCTCATTGATGAAAGGTACGGCGATATTAACAATCGGCCTGTTTTTATCGAAGGTGCTTGGCCTCATTTATATTTTCCCGTTTTATGCCATTGTAGGTGAGGAAAATGTCGGGCTATACCAATATGCTTATATACCTTATAGCATTATGTTATCGCTTGCGATTTCTGGTATACCACTTGCGGTTTCAAAATTTGTCGCTAAATACAATGCAGTTGGCGATTATGAAACGGGAAGAAGATTGTTGCGTTCAAGTACGAAAATTATGGTGTTGAGTGGTCTGTTGGCATTCTTGTTCTTATATGTAATGTCCACACCAATTGCACATCTTGTTATTAACGATGATGATCAAATTTTTACGGTAGCGGAAGTAGCAGAAGTTATTAAATGGGTGAGCTTTGCGTTAATTGTTGTACCATTTATGAGTTTGCTACGCGGATTTTTCCAAGGGAACGGTCATTATTTACCGACATCGATTTCACAGCTAATCGAGCAAATTGCACGCATTATTATTTTATTAAGCGGCTCGTTTATCGTTGTTATAGTATTAGAAAAAGATGTGAAGACGGCGATTAATTTTGCTGTATTTGCAGCGTTTATCGGTGCGATTGCTGGATTATTGGTTTTATTACATTACTGGAAAAAGTTGAAACCAACATTTGATTTAAATCTACAGCAAGGCATTTCTCCAGCTGAAAAGCAACCTCTATCTGATATTTACAAAGAAATTTTAACGTATTCGATTCCAATCGTATTTGTTGGTCTAGCGAATCCATTGTTCCAGGCAGTTGATATGATTACATTTAACCGTACAATGACGTCTATCGGGCTTGCAAAAGTAACGGATACGTATTTTACGATGTTAAACTTTTTAACGCATAAAATCGTAATTATCCCGGTTATGCTGGCAACAGGTTTATCGGCAGCTTTAATTCCGACGATTACGGAATATTTTACGCTAGGAAAATATAATGCATTACGAAACGCAATGGATAAAACGTATCAAGTATTATTATTTATTACGGTCCCTGCTGCCGTCGGGATCATGATTTTATCGCCATATATATATCACGTGCTGTATGAGCAAAGTGATATGGGAGCGGCAGTTTTAGCTCATTATGCGCCTGTTGCAATATTGTTTGCACTATTCTCGGTTACTGCTTCATTATTGCAAGGAATTGACTATCAAAAGTGGATTATTTTCAGCTTGCTAACAGGTGTTTTAACAAAGCTTGTATTAAACATTCCGTTAATTAAATGGTTGCAAGTAGATGGTGCAATTTTAGCGACAGCAATAGGCTATGGTGTTACGATTACGATTAATATTTTCGTCATTCATAAAGCATTAAATTATCAATCAACGATGGTACGTCGCCGTATTTTATTAATATTTATTTTAACGGGCGTCATGGCAGTAGCTGTTGGCATAACAGTTGCATTACTAAATACATTTTTATCAGCAGATACAAAGCTGATGGCCGTTGTGTATTGTCTCGTTGGAGCTACTGTTGGAGCTGGCGTATATGGCTTTATTTCGCTCCGTATCGGACTGGCACAAAAATTACTTGGTGCGAAAGTGACGAAAATTGCAAACAAATTAGGGTTTAAATAGGAGGACGCAGCGTGCGTTTAGATAAACTATTAGCGAACATGGGTTACGGTTCGCGTAAAGAAGTGAAGCAATTATTAAAAGAAAAAGCAGTGACAGTTGATGGTACTGTTGTCAAAGATGCTGCGATGAAAGTGGATCCGGAAACACAAGATGTATCTGTATACGGTGAGCGTGTTATTTATACAGAGTTTATTTACATTATGATGAATAAACCACCTGGTGTCATTTCGGCAACAGAAGATAAGTATGATAAGACGGTAATTGATTTACTAGATCCGCTAGCACAGCATTTCAAGCCGTTTCCTGTAGGGCGTTTAGATAAGGATACGGAAGGGCTACTGCTTATTACGAATGACGGTAATTTAGCGCATAATTTACTGTCACCGAAAAAGCATGTCCCGAAAACATATTATGCAACAATCGAGGGAGTCGTAACGGAAGCTGATATTGAGGCATTTCGTAAAGGTGTCGAGCTTGATGATGGTTATGTAACGAAACCGGGTGAGCTTGTCATTTTAAAATCAGATGCTATTTCTGAAATTGAACTGACAATTCAAGAAGGAAAATTTCATCAAGTAAAGCGTATGTTTGAATCTGTTGGGAAAAAAGTAACGTATTTAAAACGACTATCAATGGGATCGCTAGCTTTAGATGAAGATCTAGAGCTTGGCGATTACCGTGAACTAACAGAAGAAGAATTAGCTAGCTTACTAAAATAATGAAGAGAGAATGATTCGTAAGGAAAATGAATCATTCTCTTTTTGTATCCAATAATATATAATAGTGAATTAGTGATACAATAATGTAAAAAGGGACCAGTTTATGAGAAATTTGCGCTTGAAATTATTAATTAGTTTAATGATTTTTGCAGTAGTTTTAGTAACTGTTGTTATGTGGACGAATCGACAATTATTAATAACAGATATTAAAGAGCAACAAAATAATAGTATTGGGCTCATTGAAAATCACATAGTAAATGATATGAAAACAATTGATAATGTTCATTATTTTTTTGACTACACACTATCTGAGCAATTGGAAGTCGAGCTACGTGAAATGGTCGCATACTACGAGCAAAATCCAGATGTATTGTCGTGGAATTTAGAGGCGATGAAACAAGAGCACGGCATGGAAATTTTCATCATTGATGAAAAAAATGTAATTATACATACAACATTTGCACCGGATTTAGGCTTTGATTTATCAACGGGGGAAGCATTCGCAAAAGTATTGAATGAGCGCCGCATGTCAGGTGAATACTATTCAGATGCTATTAATACAAACACGTTGACAGGAGAGTTGTGGAAGTATAGTTATTTAGCTACACCCGATAAGAAATATGTATTCGAACTAGGCATAAAACCGACAAATGTAGAATTATTTCGAAAGTTTGACTTTTTACAAACAGCTACAAATTTAAAAAATAAGTATGATGATTTAATAGAAGTTCGGATTTTAAATGCAAGAGGCTATTATTTAGATGCTAACGGAGAAGCAAACTATACGATTGAGCATCAGTCAAAGCAGTTTAAAGAGGCGTACCAAAAAGCAGTGGATACAATGATTCCTGTAGAATATACTGAGAAATTTGAGCATGGTTACATAGAAACATCGCGCTTCATTCCATATGAAGCAGAGCAAATACGCGGTACGACAACGAAACGTGTTATTTATATGGAGTATGGAAATACGAAAGAACTCGCTTCGGTCGAACGGTTAACACAGCAATTTTGGGTGATTTTAGTAATTGCGATTGTTACATCACTTATTTTATTAGTTACGATTATTCGTATTTTAACGAAAACGATTAATTTAGCAACGTTCGATCCATTAACAGGTGCTAATAACCGAGCATCTTATTTGAACGAGATGGAGCAACTACTACAAGGAAATGGACAAACAGGGCTATTATTATTCGATTTAGATAATTTTAAAAAGGTAAATGATTGTTATGGTCATATTGAAGGAGATCGTATTTTAATTGAGACCGTATCTATTTTAAAATCGGTAGCGAAAAAAGAGGACATGGTTGTACGATTTGGTGGCGATGAATTTGCCATTATCGTGAATAATGCGACGTTTGAAAAAATGCATGCCATTGCGAATGAAGTATTAGAAGCATTCCGTTTGAAAAAGAATGGTAAAGATGAAGTGTGGCATCCACTTTCAATTAGTGCAGGTGGTGCACTGCAACAGGAAGAAGATGAAACAGAAGTGACTCTGTTTATGCGTGCTGATCAAGCGCTTTATCAATCTAAAAATAACGGGAAAGGTTGCTATACAGCTATTAACCTTTTTGATGAAAATGACTAGGAAGCTACAGTTTAAATATAGAACTTATAACGGGCAAAAAATACTGAAAATAATGATAATAAAGATTCCCAATTTTTGATTGCCATCAGCCGTTTTGCGCCCATCGCAAATGCGTGAACGACTAAAAGACAATTGCCTTCTCAATATTTAGAAGTTATTTTTTACAGTCAATCATGAAATTCATCTACTTTGTAATTTTAGAATATTAAGTAGGGTTAGCTTTTGCCGTAGCGCGTCACAGCCACAGGAGCCAAGGTTTACTTTGCGACGAAAGCAGAGCGACAGGAGCAAGGGTAGGAAATAGCGTGTTTTTCCAACGCTAGTTCCTGCTCTGGCTGTGGCAAAGCGCGAAGGCTACATACTTGATTACTATTCCACTGTGGAAATAATTGTTTTCAAATTTGCTCATCTTGAGTATAGAACCAAAAAGAATGCTCCCCGACGAAAAAGGAGCATTCTTTTTTAATGGATAAAGTATAAGTTTTTAAGGAAATTCACATAAGTAATGTAATGAACGTGTATTCTTTTGTGCACGTTCTGTTTTTTCTAGTAACAAAGTTGTATTTCTTATGAAGTTAGCTTTACTTTTTTCTTCGTCGTTGTCCATTTGCCTCGGCTTGGGCTCATTACCAAGTCATTGAAGGCTAACACATTCAAATCTCTTTGAATGGTGCGAGGAGTGATGTTAAACTCTTCGACTAAATCCTGTGTAGACACTTCTCCCTTATTAAGAATAAACATATACACGTCTTTAATACGATTAAGCATTCTGTCAGTAGTTGGTTTCATAATTTAATGAACCACTCCTTCGATCTTAATTCTCATGGCAAAGACTAGCGGACGACAAGTTGTGCTGGGAGCACAAAGGCTTTAAATTTCTGCCTTGGACAGCCCCTTTTCATATAAAATTTTTGTCAGAAAAAATATTCTGATAACATAATTATAGCGGAAAATTAATTAAATTTCTATATATTGTGTGTAAATTATAAGAAATTTATATGTTAACACAATTTTCGTTACAATTTTTAGTAAATCGAAGAAATATAAATTGGTCGAGAGTAGTATGTTGTAATTTTAGAAAATAGGAGTAAAATAGCGATATTAGAAACAGAGGTGTTATAAATGGATTGGTTAAAACAAGCGCAAGAACGCAAGGAAGAGCTATTAAATGAGCTTTGTGAGTTATTACAAATTGAGAGTGTGCTAGATGAAGAACAGGCAACTACAGATGCTCCATTTGGCCCAGGCCCATTACAAGCGCTAAATTATATGCTAACAAAAGGTCAACAACAAGGTATGAGTGTTAAGAATGTTGACAATATGGCAGGTCATATTGAAATGGGGCAAGGTGAACAATTGCTCGGTATTTTATGTCATGTTGATGTAGTACCAGCAGGCGATCTTTCTACGTGGACGTATCCGCCATTTGAAGGACGCATTGTTGATGGAAAGCTTTATGCACGTGGTGCTATCGATGATAAAGGCCCAACAATGGCAGCCTGGCTTGCAATGAAAATGGTAAAAGATGCGGATATCCAATTAAATAAGCGTGTACGAATGATTATCGGTTCCGATGAAGAAAGTGGTTTCCGTTGTGTGAACCGATATTTTGAAAAGGAAGAAATGCCGACAATTGGATTTGCACCTGATGCAGATTTTCCGCTAATTAATGCCGAAAAAGGTATTGCCCATTTAGTATTTACGCAAAAACAAACACCAAAGTCTGATGAAATGCTTTTATCTTTCGAGGCGGGAAAACGCACGAATATGGTACCTGAAACAGCGACTGCAAGCGTTAAGCGAGCATCTGAAAATGTTAGTTCGAAATTTCAGAAATTTTTATTGGAAAATAACGCAGAAGGTACTTTAAATTTGGAAGGTGACCGCTATATAATATCAATTAAAGGAAAATCTGCCCATGCAATGGAACCAGAAAAAGGTCGTAATGCTGCTGTGTTACTTGCGAAGTTTTTAAAGACCGAGCTAGAACGAGGAGTAGGTGCTGAGTTTGTTCGTTTTGTAACAGATGTATTTGACGGTGACCATACAGGCGCTACACTCGGTTTTAATTATGATGATGAAATGTCTGGTGAGACAACACTTAATCCAGGGATTGTTACGTTTAACGAAAAAGGCGGTGCAATTGAAGTAAGCATGCGCTATTCTGTTACGTATCCATTTGATGAGAAAATGACCGAGGTACAGGCACGTATGGCAGAAACACCGTTTATTCTTGATGTTGCAGGCGATTCTAAGCCGCACTATGTACCAGAAGACGATGAACTTGTGCAAACGCTTCTTTCTGTGTATCAAAAGCATACAAATGATTTTTCAAAAGTTTTATCTACAGGTGGCGGCACTTATGCACGTGTACTGAAAAAAGGTGTAGCGTTCGGTATGCTGTATCCAGGTGAGCTAGATGTCGCCCATCAAGCAGATGAATTTGTTGTTGTAGATAATTTATTGAAAGCGGCTGCTATTTATGCAGAAGCAATTGTTAAATTGGCTAGTAAATAAAAATTAGAAGAGAGAAGGATGAGTACAGGTGGGCTATAGTTTATGGAATGACCGCATCGTAGCGGACAACGAGGTAGTAGTTGATAAAGAGGACCGCGGCTATCAATTTGGTGATGGTGTATATGAAGTAGTGAAAGTATATAACGGTCAATTATTTACATTAGAGGAGCACGTAGAACGTTTTTATGCAAGTGCAGAAAAAATTCATATTACAATTCCTTACACAAAAGATAAGCTATATACATTACTTCACCAATTAGTTGAGGCAAATGAAATTAACACAGGTCATATTTATTTCCAAATTACACGTGGTGCTTGTCCACGTAATCACATTTTCCCTGGAGATGATGTTGCGCCTGTATTAACAGGAAATGCAAAAGAGAATCCACGTCCAGTTGCAAACTTCGAAAACGGTGTAAAAGCAACGTTTGTTGAAGATATTCGTTGGTTACGTTGTGATATTAAATCATTAAACTTATTAGGTGCGGTACTTGCAAAACAACAAGCACATGAAAAAGGTTGCTACGAAGCGATTTTACACCGTGGTGAAACAATTACAGAAGGTTCATCTTCGAACATTTACGGTGTAAAAGATGGCGTACTTTACACACACCCAGCAGATAACTTAATTCTTAACGGTATTACACGCCAAGTTATTTTTAAATGTGCAGAGGAAATTGGCATGCCAATAAAAGAAGAAGCGTTCACAAAAGAACAACTTCTTGCGATGGATGAAGTGATTGTTTCTTCAACTACTTCAGAAGTAACACCAGTTATTGATGTAGATGGTCAAGCAATTGGTAGCGGCAAGCCAGGTGAATGGACACGTAAACTTCAAGCACAGTTTGATACAAAAATTCCACAGCCAATTAACGCTTAATAATGATGCAATAGAGGAAGCTCCCGTAGCGACCTCTATTTTTTTATTAATTAAAAAGGTTCAACATCAAAATCAGTGCTTGCTAAAAAAGGATAAAGATGCTCTAGCATATGGAGTGGAAGGCGGCGACTCCAGCAGGAACAGCCCGAGACTCGAGACCCCGCAGGAGCTTGCGACGAGGAGGCTCGAGCCGGGCCTGCGGAAAGCGTCCGCCTGGAACGGAATATGCGGTCAAGAACGTATTTTGGCGAAGAGCCATTAAAAAAGATATAACATTCACTATTTTGATGCGAGTTAGGGTGTTCTCATGTACAATAAAACTTAATGAAAATTAGGAAAAAATGGAGAGTATGTATATGGCTCAATTAGTAAAGCTACAAGATTATATATCGCGATACCAAATAGATTTAGCTCGTTATCCTACACAATTTGTTCGATTAAAGAAAAGTCAGTGGGACCGAGTGAAATACCAATGGCAAACAGGTGAGGAAATCGGACAATGGGAACATATTGACGTAGAAGTTGAACAAGAGCTAGTTGAAAAAACACGTTTTTCATTTTTAAAAAAATTACTACCGATTCGCCAAAAGGAAATAGAGGTAGAAGACGATATAGAGAAGATGAATGTTTCAACTGAATTAGATGAAGATATGATTCTTGAAGAAGAATCCACACTTCATTTTGAGCCAAATATCGTCTATAATCCGCAAACATTAGAAGAGTTAAAGCGGATGTTTATGGATCAGTTTTTCCATTTCCAATTAAAATGGGCTAGCTCTACTACACGTGAAAAGTCATATGTTGATCCGAAATTTATGCGTGACACGTTATTACGCTCGTTGCTACAAAATTTACCGGATAGTTATTTAATTTTTTATCGTCCGATTTTACGCTTGAAGAAAGCACCGGTTGAACTTGAAATACTTATTCTTACACCAGTAGATTGCTATATTGTAAGGGTGTTAGAAGAGGAAGATCAAGCTGTTTACATTGGCGATGGAGATCGGTTTTGGACGAAAAAAGTGGGCAAGTATGATAAGAAAACGCTTAGCCCGATGATTGATGTGCAACGTACAGAGACGATTATCAATAAATTATTCGAATTAGAAGGAATTGAAATGCCGATTCGCAAAGTGATTTTATCGCGCAATGGTTACATTGATTATCCGGGTTCTATTTACGGGTTGCAATTTGTCGATAAACGAAAATATGCACAATGGATGCAACAATTGAAGCGTTCTATTTCTCCAATGAAGCATATGCAAATTCGTGCAGCACAAACGATTTTAAAATCCGCAGAGACTACATCATTCCATCGTGATATTTGGAACGTAGAGGAATCGAAAGAGTAATAAATTTAATATTTATTGTTAATTATTAATGGATATGCGGAAATAGCAATGGACGCATTAGATCTTACAGTAACAGTTAAACAAAAAGCGTTAAAAATAGCGAAAAAAATATATGAATAAA